>NZ_NTTM01000009.1:0-47485 GCF_002560985.1 Bacillus sp. AFS018417 | reverse complement strand
ACGTCTGGAGGTGCCAGAACATTTTTCTAACACTTGCGTTTGAAAAGCGAAATGCTTTGCACGATTAAATACGAAAAGAGCATGTCCAATAGCTTCAACATACTTCGGATTCAGTGCATTCTTATAGATACGAATTGAGAAATATGCTTTTTTCATTGGACACGCTCCTTTCTTTTTTTGTATACAAAAAGTATAAAAAAGAACATACGTTTCTATTTGTATACTTTAAAAAAACAAAAAAGTGATTCATCCCCCACCTACCGCTTCGCGCTTGAGGTGGGGGTCTTCTCGCCGGATATGATAAATAATTACAAATAAGTGGACAACGAAGCCGCTTTGACATAATTCAAAGCGGTTATCATTTATTATAACTTCCTATTTTTTACGGACTCGATTGTACTAAACATTCGTGAGTAAGCATCCTTAATATTCGGTTCATTTACCTTATCATTGTATAGCCCATAACCCCAACTTTGAATATCTTCGCCAGATTGGAAATAACCTGCTGCATATTCACCTGATTCCACTTCTGGAAAATCTTCGTAGGATAATTTCTCATCAACGAAAGGAATATATGATTTTCTAGTCTCAATAAAGAAAAATGGGATCCCTGCCTCTTTATATACTTTCGCATATTTACTCTGGGCAGCTTCTGACAGATGTTCTTTCATAATAAAGACGGCATCAAATTCAGATGCAAGTTTTTTCCCTTCTTCTAATTTAGCGAAATTTATAGTTGTGAATTTCACGTTATCTTCTCTTACCTTCGTAGAAAGGTGTATCAACTGTATCAGTACTACATCCCACTACACCCATTAAAAGAAAAAGGAAAATGGGTAATGCTTTTTTCATTACCTAAGCCTCCTCTGTAAACGTAACCTGAGTAGACACGATATGGAACTCTTCTTTCATTTAAATAATTCCGTACTTTCTTAGAGCAAAGTCGATTCCATCTTCACTTGACTTTTTGGTGACGAAATCCGCAACTGCTTTTAATTGTTCATTGCCATTCCCCATAGCAATTCCAAGCCCTACCAATTCCAACATGTCTATATCGTTTCCCCCATCCCCAAACGCAATAGCCTCTGATTTATCAATGTCAAAATACTGTAAGACACTTTTGATAGCTAAAGATTTGGATACTTCTTCTTGTAATACATTTAAAACAAAAGGATGCCATCTGCTAAACATTAGATGTGGGAACTTATGAATGTATTTCTCTACCATTTCATCAGTGGCATACAAACACATCAAATAGACCTCTTGATTATGAATATGTTTACTTATAGTTGGATAAGCATTCAATGACAACGTTTCGTTCAATGCTGTTAGTATTTCTTTATCTTCTACACCATTCATACTAAAATCTTCTGTAAAGAATGACAGCCCGTTATTCTCGATATATGCAAATTCAACCACTTCTCGAATGATATTTTTATCCATTGGTACTTTATGAATAACTTCTTGATAGTGCTTCACATAAGCTCCATTTGCTGTGATGAACGTATCTACTCCTAAACTTCTTATTTCATCGCACATGGATAACGGTCTTCCTGTTGCTGCAACCACCTTTACCCCTTTATTTTTCAGTGCTTTTATAGCCTCTTTCGTACTATCTGAAATACTACCATTTTCATGGTGTGTAAGAGTTCCATCAACATCAAAAAATATAATTCTATAATCCACAAGATAGCTCCTTTAAAAATCAATAAGTAAATCAGACGATAAGCGCTTAGAAAAATAAAAATAATCAGAAAATTATATACTCTAATAATATAAGCTTAAATATCTTAATTAGCAACATTGCTAAAGATAAGAAAAACATGACGCGTTGTGAAATCGACTTAACGCCTGATTTTCTAACAGACACAAATTTTATTCTGAATTTTTATTATTTCGCTCTGTTAAAGATTATTGTTGATATTTCACAAAAAAGAAAAGAACCAATTTTTTGGTCCTCTTGTATGTCTTCTTGAACTTACGCACCCTCTAGTTCAATTTTCGATTCGGCTTTCCATATCTCACTAAAACGTGCCACAATAGTTTCAATTCCTGAAGCACCTCCTTATACGTTCCACGATCGTTCCAAGATACTGGATTGCGTTTCAAGTCCATTACAGCAGATCCAATTATGTTCGCATCGATAAAATTATTTCGTGCAATGCGTCTTGCCAAGGAAGGCATTGTTGGACCTCTAAAATCTGCAGGAACCTCGTCTACCATAAGTACAAAGCCCATGTGCCAATAAAGATCAATGGAATACTTAAGGCATATTTGTTCCAAGGTTCTCCCTACATGAGTGTCCTTGAATGAAGGATCTGCAACAAGCATTTCCACGTCTTCTTTAAGAGAAATATCCCCATGAACCTGGGCTTCAATATAGTGGTTAAGATTGCGGTTTGGCTCTTTGTTTGCTAGGTCCGTAAACGGCCTTTCCAGATTAACCAGCAAATGATTGATTAATCTTGCTGGCGTCAGGTTTCTTTCACCAATTGCAAAATCTCTTAAGAACACCTCTTCCAAGAGAGCAGCCAAAATGATGTCAAATTCTTCATAAGTACCTTTTTCTTTTGGGTCTTGATGCGAATCCAAATACGTGTATGTGGAACGATAAGAGGCCTCAGGGGATAGAAGAAAATAACATGATCCAAAACGCGGAGCAGGCCCATCTGGATGTAACATCAAATTTAGTGCCCCATATTTAGGCCGTTGCTTATTGGTTACACCCTCCAGTTGATATGCTCCTCCAAAAATTCTCTTCTCCCAAAGGTCGCGTTCACCACCAGGGTAAGCGGATACGCTGCCATTAGATAAAAATGTTTCAAACTGGCTCTTATATATTCCCTGCTCAAGCAATGCCTCAGCAACGCTTTTCATAGTCGAATCTGATCTATCTGGATGAAAATGTAAACCAATCTTTGCGTGAGACTTTAAATTAACAACAGCATTTCCAAATATTTCATCCGAGATATTAGACATTTTAAGTATGTGATTAATTGTTGCTTTAGCCTCATGTTTATGGTCCCTTGCATACTTTGTAATATGCTCTAAAGCCAATAATTGAGACCTTGATAATTCCATGAACAGATCTCTCCTTTCATTAAATTGACCCTAATAATTTCAATTAAAAGTTTGTTTTTTCCTTCTTGTTCAACTAACCTGCTTCGTTGAACAAAAAAAGGCAAAAATCAACATTATACTTTAACAGAGCTTATTATTTAGCTATCGCTACAATAGAGAAATAAAATTACGATATCAGCATATGAGACCACAAACATATCGCTCGAAACATGATTTGCAAACATAAGAAAAGGGAAGGCGAAATGTGCCTTCCCTTTCTCGATATATACAACTTATGAAACCAATAAGTTCAACAATTGTGAAAAGAATCGAATTCTTATTGTTGTATGTTTTATAATTTGAGTTAAATCAAAGATAACTACATCCGTTCTTCTTTTCTTTTTACAGGCACTGCATTACATTTCACAATGACTACATACATAACAATGCTTCCTATCATTAGACAACAGGTAATATTTTGTGCAATACCAACAACGTCACTCCAGCTACTTTTACCGTTTACAAATAATTGTAAGATTAACCCTACAGCTAAAGGTAGTAATGCATACGATGTTTTTTTCATAAAAAACCCTAAAACTCCGCCTAAAATACCGCCAATAGCTGACGCTCCGTACCAAGTCGCATATGCAACTGCTTGTTCTTGAAATGATATCGTTACTGGTACGTCCTGATAAAAATAGCCAATCACAAAATAAAATGTAATGGCAGTGATTGTATAGAGGGCGCCAAGTAATACAGCTTTTTGAACATTCCTTGCAAATATATAGCCAACAAACATGGCAAGGATAAACCACATAGGTAAAGAGTTAATCATGACTGCTAAATACGAAATGAAAAATTTAAGGTATGTAACACCCTCACTTACATCTGATAAGTTATCTGAAAGAACAGAAAAGTAACCAACAATAAAACCAACGATACATGTAAAAAGAATAAAACTTCTCCAATGTCCGCTATATTTTTGATTCCCGTTCAACAAAACACGCTCCCTCATACGTTTTACAACATTCACTATATATCTAAATTGTACCAAAAAAGTATTTTTAAGGATATAATTTAGTAGGATGTAAAATTTTCTAAACTGTTGATATATCAGTTTTTAGCTAGTTTTCAAGGGTATTTACAAGTAGATGGATATAGTGGTTATCATCAAGTACCAGATGTTACCCTTGTGGGATGTTGGGCACATGCCAGACAGAAGTTTGATGAAGCCTTAAAGGCTTTACCTGATTCACAGAAGGGAAAAAAGTGAAGTAAACAAAAAATAACTCCAAAATCAACTTTTATTGTATATTTTGGAGTTACTTTACGTTTACTTTTAGAATGTAATAAAAATTTAAAATGCTTACGCTACACTGCGATAATTTTCTTCTTTTTCTTTTTGCTGATTAGGTGGTTGAATGAAAATCGCGATAATAAATGACACGATACACAATACGCCAATCACCATAAAAGTTGGTTTAAATCCACCTAGAATTACACCGATAAAGGAACCTGCAAGTGCTCCAAGACCAAAGCCTTGATACACGATTCCGTAGTTTTTACTATGATTTTTTAGACCGAAGAAATCACCAACAATGGCTGGGAAAATAGTGATATTTCCACCAAAACAAAAAGCAACACTTGCTACACAGGCTAAATAAATGCCATAATTTAAATCCACAAAACTAAGAACAAAGACAGACGTAGCTATAACGACAAACGTTGCGGTAACAATTTTTAAACGACCGATTTTATCTGACAATGGTCCCAAAATGATTCGGCCAACCGTATTAAAGATCGCAACTATAGCGACAGCATTAGCTGCTGTTGCTGCGCTAAGCCCTACGAGTTGAACACCAATATCCTTTACCATACCAATTAAATATAAGCCACTCATACATGATGTAAATAGCATGATAAATAACAGATAAACTTGTTTTGTACCTAGCATTTCTCTTGTTGTATAGTCACGACTTTTTGTTTCATGAACTGTATCTTGTTCAGCGGCTTGATGGATAAGACAAGCGCCTACCACTATCATAACTGTAACAATTAAGCCCCAATATAAAAACGCTTGTGATACACCAACTGAATCAATGAACTTTGCGTTAATGTATTTAAAGATTAGGCTACCCGTGCCATATGCGGAGACAGATATACCAGCAATTAAACCTTTACGCTCTGGAAACCATTTCAGTAAATTGGATAGTGAAGTAATATAGGCTGTACCATCTGCGTAACCTACAACAACTCCTGCTAGTACATAAAGCATTAGTAATGAGGAAACTTGCGAACTAAGCATCAAGCCAATTCCTAAGGCTAATCCGGCTATCATAATGAGTTTACGAAGTCCCAATTTCTCTTGTAATTTACCTGCAAACAAAGTTGAAAATGCTAAAGAAAAGCTAGTAATTGAGAAAGTTATAGCAACAGCGTTAAGACCCCAGCCGTATTTACTCACTAAAGGCTGATTGAATAAGCTCCATGTATATATCGTTCCAAGTCCCATTTGTACAATGACTGTACCGAGGACAACAAGCCACGGATTAACAGATGATTTTTTCATACCATCCTTGCACCTCTTTCGATTTGATAGCTTTATTGTATAGGATGTAAACGATTCCGTGAGCACTTACAACACAGAGCGTCAAATATATGAAATCAGTTACAGAAAAAGAAGGATGAAATGCAAAAAGCTGCTTGTTAAATACGAAGCAGCTTCTTTAATTCTTTTGCATAAGTACGGCTTACAGGTACTTTTGAATCCTCTTTCATAATTAAATTATACGTAGAGTTAAACCATGGCTGGATTTCAGAAATATGATTTACATTTACGATAAAACTGCGATGCACACGCAGAAAATTCATTTGTGGCAATTTCTTTTCTAATATGGCAAGCGTATCGTACGTCACATACGTATCACAAATCGTTTTCACAATTACTTTTCCGTCCAACAATCCAGCATATACGATATCTTCTATATTCACTAATACAATCGATTCATCAATCGGCAGCGCTAATTTTTTCATTCTACTAGATACATCTGACGCATGTACTTCTTGTTTCTCCTCCATTTCATGCTGTTTTCGTTTTTTAAATTTCTTAATCGCTTGGACAATGCGCTCTTCGTCAAACGGCTTTAAAATATAATCTAAAGCATCTACTTCAAATGCCTGAATGGCATATTGATCATAGGCCGTTGCAAATACAATAGCAGGTGGATTTTTCATCTTCTTTAGTATATTAGCAATCTCAAATCCATTATCATCCGACAACTGAATATCTAAAAAAACAAGATCCGGTTTACTCTCCATCAACTTCTCTAACGCTTCTTCTACACTGTCTGCCTCATCAATTATATCGACCTCTTTCGTTCGATATAATAAATATTTTAATTCGTCCCGCGCCAACATTTCATCATCGACTACTAATATTTTCAATATCGCTGCCTCCTTTTCTTTGAATTGGAATCGTGAAGGAAATCTCCGTCCCTGCTTCCAGTTCACTGACAATATGAAGCGTTGTATCTTTTCCAAACAACCCCATTAACCGTTCATTAATATTATATAATGCTGTTCCCGTTCCTTTTTTTGACGATACAATTGCTTTTCCTAACTGCTCTAATCGCTCCGGTTCAATCCCTTGACCGTTATCTTTTACTTTGAAATGTACGCTGTTTTTCTTGGCATAAACATGAATTTCAACTTGGCATAGAGGCTGTTTTTTAGGAAATGCATGACGAAGAGCATTTTCCACTAATAGTTGCAACACAAACGGTGGAAGCAAAATATTATGCAGCTCGTCTTCAATGTACATTTTCACCTCATATTTGTTCGGAAATCTTGCTTGTTCTAACGACAAATACGCATGCACATGATTCAATTCTTGTTCTAACGGAATGAGAAGCTGCCTTGCACCTTGTAAATTACAGCGAAAATACACGCTTAGCTGTAACAATAATTTCCTTGCTTTCTCTACATCTGTGCGACATAAAGCAGAGACTGTATTAATCGCATTAAAGAGAAAATGCGGGTTAATTTGTGCTTGCAGCGCCTTTATTTCCGCATCTTGCAACAATTTACTTTGCAGTTCTGCTTCTCCAAGTTCAAGCTGCGTTGAAAAGATTTTCGCTAATCCTTCTGCCAGCTCTTCCTCTACGGGGCTTAATGAATTGGGATTTTTAAAATAAAGCTTTAACGTACCGATGGTCTTTCCACGAGATGTGAGTGGAATCACGATTGCCGCTTGTAATAAACACTCTTCATGCTGACAATTAATCTCTTCGCGCGACTTTGCTTTCATAATTTTCCCGGTCTTTAATACCTCTTTTGACAATTCAGTAATTAAGCTATGAGAAGGAATATGATGATCAGATCCTAATCCAACATGTGCTAATATTTTCTCTGTATCTGTTAAAGATACTGCATCTGTTCCTGTAAAGCTGTGGATAATTTGTGCCACATGCGTACATGATTCTTCCGTTAATCCTTGGCGGAAATACGGAAGCGTTTTATCAGCAATGCGCAATACTTTATGCGTTTGTAATGCCTTCGCATGTTCTTCTTGTCGTAAAATGGACTGAATCATTGACAATAGAATAAAGCTTCCGAAACCATTTACGAGAATCATTGGGATTGCAATTGTTTTTACAATACTCCAGCCATCATCGATCATGAAAAGAATCATAATCATTTCCAGCGATACCATACAGATGCTAAGCACCGCAGAAAACTTAGGGGTTACAACGCGATTCCGTTTTTGATATAAATAGCCAATATAACCTGTCACAACCCCAGCTAAAATAGAAGAGATTGCACAGCTCAATGCAGTCGTTCCTCCTAGCATATAACGATGAATGCCGGCTATCAATCCTACTCCTATTCCAACAATTGGACCTCCAAGTAACCCGCTAATCCCAATTCCCATAATACGCGTATTCGCAATCGTACTAGAAGAAGAGACGCCCCGCAGCCAGTTATCATTCATAATCGTATTACCAGAAATCTCAATCCCTGTGTAGTTGCTTACAATTGTAAATAATGAAAATATGCCAATTAACATAAAGCTACCTTTATAGCTATCTTGCTTATACAGTAGCCAACGGAACGCCTTAATATGCGAAAGTAAATATCCTAAAATAACGATTAAACCAACGCGTTCAATCATCATCAATAATAAATCTCCCATTTTATGTCCATCCTTCATGTATTAACTTCATTTCATTCAATATATTACATCATTATGTCTATACCGTAAATGTTAATAGAATCCAAAAAATACCATAGAGATTGATTTTAGAGTTACCTTTTGTTTACTTCACTTTTTTCGGCCTTTGCAACTAGATGATAAATCCATTGACTACAGCAAGACTTTATCAATTTCCTCTTTATTATTTAAATCGATATTAGGGAGCGTTTCAAACAAATAGGAACTTAAATTGTTCTCTTTTCCGGTTTCAACCACACTACACATGATGGCACTTCCTCTAGCACCTCGTGGTGTATTTGAAAACATCCAATTTTTTCTCTCACCGATTTTTTGTTGAACAAATCGGACGCTTTTCTCTTATTAAACCATTTTATATTTTTAGCTCTGTTAATGAACATTGTTGATATCCTTATTGATTTAATATAGAAGTTTCATATAATGAAACTCTCAAGTAAAATTAACATCCATACAGAAAAACTTTTAAGTGAGGATGCTAAATATGTGGAAGACTTTTATCAGTACTATTTCAACAGCTTTTCAATTTAAATCCCCTGCAACGAAAGCTGAAATATCCCAAATAAAAGAAAAACTTAATGTTGAATTACCGAACGATTTATCCAGTCTATTGAATGAAACGGATGGTGTGTTCGATGAATATGACTGTCCTTTCATTTGGTCAATTGAACAAATCCTTGAAGAAAATCTGAATGTAAGAAAGGTTGATGATTTTAAGGATTTATATATGCCCTTTGATTGTCTGTTGTTTTTTGCAGATGGAGGAAATGGTGATTTGTTCGGATATGCAATATTAGATGGAGCCATACAAAAAGATGATGTATATGTTTGGAATCACGAAAACGATAGCAGAACATGGGTTGCCCCATCATTACAGACATTTATTGAATGGTGGAATGATGGTACCATTACTGTTTAATTGTAATCTCTTCTGTGCTAATTCCATTTTCTAAATGACGAGTAAATAAGATAAGAAATGATTTACGGTATAACCGAAAGAAGATCTGACGGAATTTCAGATTTTTTATTATTTCGATATCGATATATGGAATCACGAGCCATCTAAGGATATCCATTGATCACGAATATATCGCTTGAAATATGATTTTCAAGCATAAAAAAAGGAAGATGACTTTCGTCATCCTCCTTTTCTTATGCTGTAAATTAACTTTTATACACTTTAATGAATTACCATGCTAAACTTGCACTTCATTCGAGTATACTTAGTTTTGTCACAGTATAATACCATAAAAAACTCGTAATTGAGTGGTATCTTAATATAAAGGTCTTCTTCTTATCCATTGCGTCGCAACCCATTTTTCACCTTTGATAACAGGTGCACCGCCATGTAAAGTGAGCTCGTTTAATGATGCGTCCTGATAAAAATATTCAAAATATACCGCCATTCCTTTTTTTGGAGATACAGAAAGGTTGAGTTTTGGAAAGAAAGTCTCTCCGCCTTCTTCTACATGATTTAAGTACATGACAAGGGTACTAATACGATTGTTATTTGCTGCCGCACTGTTTTCTGTAAAAAAATCATAATGCGCTTTATATTCTTGGTCAACAGTATAATTTAAAATATGTAACCCTTCTCCATGTTCAACTGGAACATTCATGATTGAAGCGATCCGTCTTTCGATTCTAGTAGCAGCCTCACTTTCTTCTAAAAACGTACCACTACTCGTCCGAATGTCATTTATTTTGCGCGAAACACCAATTTTAGAACGTTTCATTTTATTTTTAGACATTTCAATTAACATTTCACACTCTTCATCGCTTAATACATTCGCTAACACGACAATAAGAGGCTCTTCTAATCTTGAAATAATTTGGATTTCTCTATCTTCTGTTACAATTGTGTTTCCAACGTGGTTAAAAATCGTTAGTTCCTTATTTTCAGCTGTTTGATTTTCCTTTGTCATGTTCCCCATCTCCCTTAAAAATGATTGGATATTATGAATATATCATATATTTCCCTCTATTCACTTTATTATGAAAATAATAACAAGAACTTTTCCGTTGCATGTTTTAACATGGGGAAAAAAGCTCGACTCAAACGGGAGCCGAGCTTTCTTTTACTAAGAAACGAACAATTTGGAGTACTAGGAAACTGGCAGTTGCACATAATATGCCCATAGCTAAGAATGTCTATCCCCCCACCAATAGCCAGGATGCACTTGCAGATGCAAACATCATTCCCATATACATCGCTTGAAATAGAATTTACAATCATAAGAAAAAAGAAGATGACAAAAGTCATCTTCTTTTTTTGGTAAAAATCAATTTTTATACAAAATATTGTTCATTTAGAACTAATAAATTTGCAACTTAGTTAGATACCTTAGACTCTTCTAATTTCTCACGAAGAACCATTTGTAAGATACCGCCGTGACGGTAGTAGTCGATTTCTACTTCACTGTCGAAGCGTGCTACTACTTCAAATTGTTTTTCGTTTCCTTCTGAGTCAGTCGCAACAACTTTTACAAGGTCGCGTGGTTTTACTGTTTTATCAATTTGAATTTCAAATGACTCTTGACCAGTAAGACCTAGTGTTTCTGCACTTTCACCATCTTTAAATTGTAGTGGTAATACACCCATTAACACAAGGTTACTGCGGTGAATACGCTCGAAGCTTTCTGCGATAACTGCTTTAATACCTAATAAGTTCGTACCTTTTGCAGCCCAGTCACGTGAGCTTCCCATACCGTAATCTTTACCTGCGATAACAAGAAGACCTGTTCCGTCTTGTTTGTATTTCATTGCAGCATCATAGATAGATGTCACTTCGCCTGTTGGCCAGTACGTTGTGAATCCGCCTTCTGTACCTGGTGCGATTTGGTTTTTAATACGGATGTTCGCAAATGTACCACGCATCATTACTTCATGGTTACCACGGCGAGAACCGTAAGAGTTGAAGTCAACTGGCTGCACACCATTTTCTAATAAGTAACGGCCTGCTGGTGTGTTTTTACCGATAGATCCTGCTGGTGAAATGTGGTCTGTTGTTACAGAGTCGCCAAATTTACCAACTACGCGCAGTCCTGAAAGTGTTTCCACTTCACCTGGCTCTTTTGATAATCCTTCGAAGAACGGTGGATTTTGGATATATGTTGAATCATTATCCCAAGTATATAAAGCTTCATTTGAAGTTTGGATTTCATTCCAGCGTTCATTGCTGTTAAATACTTGTGCATATTCTTTCTTAAATAGTTCAGATGTTACAACATTTTGTACAACTTCTTCGATTTCTGCCGCTGTTGGCCAAATGTCGTTAAAGTAAATTGGGTTACCATTTACATCGTTACCGATTGCATCGTTTTTCAAGTCGATATCAACTGTACCAGCAAGTGCATACGCCACAACTAGTGGTGGAGATGCTAAATAGTTTGCTTTTACAAGCGGATGAATACGACCTTCAAAGTTACGGTTACCAGATAATACTGATGTTACTAATAAGTCATTTGCAGCAATTGATTCTTCTAATTCTGGTGCTAGTGGACCAGAATTACCGATACAAGTTGTACAGCCGTAACCTACCGTTTGGAAACCTAATTGATCTAAATACGTTGTTAATCCGGACTTATCTAAGTATTCTGTAACAACTTTAGATCCTGGTGCTAATGATGTTTTTACGTAACCAGGTACTTTAAGTCCTTTTTCAATTGCTTTTTTCGCAACTAAGCCTGCACCAATTAACACATATGGGTTAGATGTATTTGTACAGCTTGTAATTGCAGCAATTGCAATTGCACCTGTTTTCATCGTTACTTCTTGATCTTGTAATACTACTTTCATTTCTTTATCAAATTCTTGCTCTGAGAAACCAAATCCTTGGTTACCAACCGGCGCTAAAACAGCTTTACGGAACTCATCTCTCATGTTAGAAAGAGGAATTAAGTCTTGTGGACGTTTCGGACCAGAAAGGTTAGACTCAATTGTATTTAAATCAATTTCAACAAGTTCTGTATAAATTGGATCTTGACTATCAGCTGTATAGAATAAGCCGTTTGCTTTACAATATTCTTCAACGATGCGAATTTGTTCTTCGCTTCTTCCTGTTAAACGTAAGTAATCTAATGAAATATCATCGATTGGGAAGAATCCACAAGTTGCACCGTACTCTGGTGCCATGTTAGAAATTGTTGCACGGTCAGCTAATGGCATGCTTTGTAAACCGCTGCCGAAGAACTCAACAAATTTTCCAACTACACCTTTTTGACGTAATACTTGTGTTACTTTTAGTGCAACGTCTGTTGCTGTTGTACCACTTGGAAGTGTACCCGTTAATTTCACACCGATTACTTCTGGTACTGGGAAGTATGAAGGCTGTCCAAGCATTCCAGCTTCTGCTTCAATACCACCAACGCCCCATCCAAGAACGCCGATACCGTTAATCATCGTTGTATGAGAATCCGTTCCTACTAATGAATCTGGGTATGCAACAAGTTCACCTTCAGCATTTTTCACCGCATGAACAACTGGCGCTAAATACTCAAGGTTTACTTGGTGAACGATACCTGTTGCTGGTGGAACTGCACGGTAGTTATCAAATGATTTTTGTGCCCAGCTTAAGAATTTATAACGTTCTTCATTACGTTTAAACTCCAAGTCCATGTTAAATTGAAGCGCATCTGATGTACCCGCTCTATCAACCTGTACAGAGTGGTCAATAACAAGATCAACTGTAATTTCTGGATTGATTTTATCAGGATTTCCGCCCATATCTGCCATTGCTTTGCGAAGAGAAGCTAAATCAACAACTGCTGGAACCCCTGTAAAGTCTTGTAAGATAACGCGAGATGGTTTAAACGGTACATCGATATCTTGAATATCTTTCGTTCCCCATTTCGCTAAATTTTCAACATGTTCTTCTTTAATAACGCGGCCATCAACTTGACGAAGTACCGATTCAAGCAATACTTTAATTGAATAAGGTAACTTAGAAACATTACCTACCCCTGCATCTTCAAGCGCTTTCAAACGATAATAATGATACGTGTTTCCATCTACTTCAAATGTTGTACGAGCGTGAAATGGATTGTGTTTTACCATTATGGTTACCCCCCTGTTAAACGTGACTGAAATTGTCTGAATATAAAATGTAGACAAACTTTTCAATACCTTACGATAATATATTATTACAACTTAAAGGATAAGTAAATAAGAAGAAACTTATAGTTTTTCATAAGTTTTCTTTATAACTTCGTTACTGCATAGTAAATTACTCGTTAACAGATACTATTTCTATAAAGTGAAACTGCTTTTTAGAAAGCGTTTTTCTTTATAAAAAGTAAATGGAACTCTTCAGGCTCTTATAGTCAATTAGGGGGTATAATCATGGGAAAACGTAAAGCCAATCATGTCATTCCAGGAATGAACGCAGCCTCTGCACAAGGACAAGGTACAGGGTATAATGAAGAATTTTCAAATGAGCCATTAACAGCGGCTCAGCGTCAAAATAATAAAAAGCGTAAAAAGAATCAATAATACAAAATCCCAAAAGATAATCTTTTGGGATTTTTCAATGCTTGTACTTTAATAACTCTGACACTTTCACGAATCGATACCCTTGTTTTTGCAAGGCTGGTAAAATCTCTTTTAGAGCTTCGACAGTTTGGCTTCTATCGCTTCCTCCATCGTGCAATAAGACAATATCACCACTTTTCGCGTTTTTTAGAACGTGATTTACAATCTTATCCTTTCCAGGATTAGACCAATCTCTCGGGTCTTGATGCCAAGACCATAACACGATTTGATATCCTGCTTCTGTTGCCGTTTTAAACACCGATTCATTAATATACCCACCAGGCGGACGAAAAAGGAGGGGCTTATCTACCCATTTTTGTAAATACCGTTTCCCATCTAGAATATCATTTTCGAGTTTTTGTCCAGCTTCACTGCGTGCGTACAAATGATTCATTGTATGATTACCAATTTCATGTCCTTCCTTTAACACCTGTTCAATTAAATATGGATTACCCTGAATTCGGAATCCAATCATAAAAAAGGTTGCCTCAGCATTATATTGATGTAATATCTTTAAAATTTGAGGTGTATATGTAGGATCCGGGCCATCATCGAAAGTGATTGCCATTATTTTTTCATGAGTTGGTACTTCCCATGTTACATAGCCAGTTGGTTCTAACTCTTTTCTCATTAACATTTTTGCATCAACATGTTCAATTCCTATCATACTTAACATAACAATAAAACAACTAATTATAATACATTTTTTCTTAATCATCATTAGCTTGTCTTATGTGAAAAGGCTGCTGAGACTACTCAACAACCTATTAATCACGTACTTCCTCCACATTTTGCATAATATGTTGTAAATTTTGTTCATATTGTTGCAATTGCTTTCGCTGTGTTTCAGAAGCAACTTCTAATGCATTTTGGATTTGTTCATATGCTTCATGCACTTCTTGACGTAAATGTTTTAAATCCTGTGCATAATTTGGATCGTTTTTTACAATGTTGTTATATACATTTTCTGCATCCGTCGTTCCTTGCTGTGCAGCTTGAAATGCTTGTTGCTTATCTTTGTGATACGGCATAACCATTCCCCTTTCTTTTATTACTCTCCATTATCTTTTACCTTTACCTCAAAAAACATTCTCGTATAAATTTATGAAGTTTTCTCATCCTAATATAGAGCGAAACTTTAGACTAGGTACTTTCCTTCAGCTAATTCATTTCGCTAATCGAGCTCTACCGTTCATTTGAATAACCGCTAGAGCACAAGAAAAAGAGGGGTATTATAATGGAGAAAAACAACAGCAAATCCATTCGTAAAAATTCTCCGCAAGGGCAAGTTTCTGGTGGTCAACCAGAACCGTTAAGCGGATCACACAAAGTAAAAAACCAAAAACATACGCGTCAAAAAAATCATGCTCACCACGATATGTAACAAAGCAGACAGTGCATGCGCACTGTCTTTTTATCATATATTTATCATATATTTCTAAAATCTTCTCTTCTTTTTAAGCACATTTCCTCTTTCTTTTTCACCTCTATTTTCAAAGTGAATATCGTAATATGAATGAATTTTTATGGAGGTTTTCTTACAATGGGCAATAAAAAGAAAAAAGACTGCCTTTTTCATGTTGATGGCTTTGAAGAATGGATGAATCAATTTTGCTCCGATTTATACGCAAATTCCCCCTCTCAAAACGATATTCACGTTGACCTTTTTGAAACAGAACAAGAATATATTTTAGAAGCCGACATTCCGAACATAGTAGAGCGAAATATTCTAATTAAAAAGATGGAGACAGGCCTACAAATTAACATATCTTATAATAATTCTGCCTTACAGCATATGATTTTTTTACCAACCAATATCATATATAAAAAAATGGTAGCCTCTCTTGAAAATGGTCTTCTTACCATTCACATTTCTAAAACAGAAACAGCACAATTAACAGAACGAACTGTCCTCTTTACAGAATAGTCATATGCAAATCTAACACATGATATAAGACATATCCTTTCTGCAAAATAAAGTGAAACTTCCATCAGTGGGGGTTTTTTTCATCCCCCACCTATCTTCTTTGCTTCTCTCTGAATCTTGAGGTGGGGGTCTTACTGCCCGCGAATAGCGGCATAAAGCAGAAAGTAACGGAAGATTTGAAAGCGATTAACACCTTTGAACTACTATTGCACTGGCAATAATACAAGGAGGCTGATTCTTAAAATGATCAGCCTCCTTTATTCATAAAACCTTATTTCGTACATACGCGTATTACATTTGTGCTTCCCATTTTTCTTCTATCGTTCTTTTACGTAGCAAATTCCTTGTCAACAACAAAATTGGAAATGCAAGCATTGAAAGCACCGCCAAAATTGTAAAAATCGTAAAACCATTATGATAACCGTAATAATCTAACAGAAGTCCGCCAAACCATGGCCCAATAACAGCTCCGATTCCTGAGAATCCCATTGCCCCGAAATATGTTCCCTTTAAATTTGCAACAGCAATTTGATCAATAAACACATCTGTCATGGAAAACATTAATACTTCTCCAATTGTAAATATGATCGTACAAACGAAAACAGTCCACATTGATTCAGCAAATCCAAATCCACATAATCCTACACTAACAAGTAATGTACCAATCATAATGGATACGAGTGGTGTATACTTTTTACAAATTTGAATGAGTGGGTACTGAACGATTACTACAGTAATTGCGTTTAATGTTAATGCATAAGAAAACAATTTCACTCCATTTTCAAATAGATGGGAGTTCGCAAAATATTGAGAAAGCGTTGATGAAAACTGTGCATATCCTGCTGTACTAATGATAATTCCAATTAACGCAACTAAAAAGACAATGTCTTTTCTTATAATGCGCAGGGAATCCATAAAAGTAACTCGTTCTGTCTCTTCTGTTTTTTCTTCTCCAATGCGATACTTTCGAAATTGTAATGCGAGCACAATTGTATAAAGAGCATACATAATAGCGGCTATAAAAAATGGTGTTGTTGATTCAGCGCTGCCAATCTGAAGACCAACAAGTGGCCCAATCGCAACACCAACATTAATAGCACCGTAACGTAAGTTAAACACCATTAAACGATGCTCCGGCTTTGTTAAATCAGATAATAAAGCGCGAGACGTTGGCTCAAAAAATGAACGACACATCCCATTTAGTGCATTTAGCAGAAAAAATGCAACGACATGCTCTGCAAATCCAAATCCAATAAATACAAGAATCCAAACAATAATAGAAGATAGCATAATCTTTTTTCGCCCAAAACGATCTGATAAATTCCCGCCAATAAAACTTGCAAATACACCCACTAATGCGCTCGTTCCAATAATGGCTCCTGTAACTCCTGCTGATATCCCTTTTGCATTCGTCAAGTAAATTGCTAAAAATGGAATGCTCATCGATGTTGCAAATCTTGCAAATAATGTTCCAATAATAATATTCATCCCTATAGGATGAATGTGTTGTAACTTCCCCTTCATCTCTTTCACCTTCTCTATCTACAAATGCAATGCAAAGAAAAAGAAAGCTGAAAAGCAGCTTCCTTTGAAAACATGATTTTCATTTCCCTAAACACGAGCTGTTCGTTTCAACTCCATGTCAATGCCATATGTAAACTGTAATTCTTTTAATACTGCCTCTAATACAATGTCTACATTATGTTTACTGTTAAATTCAGCCACCCAACTCTCTACTTCTTCATGTGTGTAGCTATATTCTCCAGCTATCCAACTTTTCATATCAAAACATTCATTAATACAAATTTGAATAAGTAGCTGATCATACATAGAGACTACATCTTCTTTCTTCCATAGCAATTCTTTCACATATAACCGATCAAACGTGACACTTTCTCGGTTACATTCTGTTAAATGACGGGTCATTTCATGCAATTCTCGGTATAGCTCAGATATATTTGTACTTAGATGAATCAGTTTACTTACCCCATTTTCATATAACATATCATCCACCCCCGTTATGTTACCTTTCCCTTATTATAGCAAGAAAATTCTAAAAAAGAGAATTTTTCTTATGAAATATTAGGAAAGTGATACGTATTGTTTTACAATGAAAATAGTTACATTTGAAAGGAGTATAGACGTGAACCCAAAACTGTATTACAAAGACGCATACTTACAAACATTCACAGCTCAGATTACAAAACAAGCACGCGACAACAATGGTAATATATATGTTGTATTAACAGAAACAGCTTTTTACCCAACGGGCGGTGGTCAGCCACATGATACAGGACAATTAAATCAAATTCCTGTTATAAATGTGGAGGAAATAGATGGAGAAATTCGTCATTACATTACGGAAGAGATACATGTAAATGAAATAACAGGATATGTTTCTTGGAAACGTCGTTTTGATCATATGCAGCAACACGCTGGACAACATATTTTGTCTGCTATATTTTGGGATCACTTTAATATTCCAACAATTGGTTTTCACCTAGGAAGAGAGATCGTAACAATTGATTTAGAAACTTCCGACCTTTCTTTGGAAACAGCCGAAGAAGCTGTTTACCTTGCTAATCAAATTGTATTTGAAAATCGTCCCATTACAGTTCAATGGGTAAACCAAGAAGAAGCAAAACAGTTTCCCCTTCGCAAGGAACCGACTGTAACAGAAAACATTCGTGTTGTGATTATTGAAAATCTTGATTATAACGGCTGTGGCGGTACACATCCAAAACAAACTGGTGAAGTTGGTCCGATTCAAATTATCGATTGGGAGCGTCATAAAGGAAATATTCGTCTTACATTCGTTTGCGGCTGGCGTACAATCGAACTTATGAAGTGCAATCAAGCTCTCGTAAAAAGCGCAGCCCAGCAATTACATAGTAAAGAAGACGCTATTCCAAACAAAATAAATCAGCTTCTTTCCTCTCAAAAAGAAAATGAAAAAGCGCTGCAAATAGCGAATGAAAAACTACTCACTGTGGAAGCAAATGAATTACTGCAGCAAGCAGAGAAAACTTCGTTTGGAAAACAAATTGCGGTGAACTTTACAGACCGTTCTATGCAGGAACTGGCTAAATTAGCAGCTATAATTACAGAGCAAGACGTACATATCATTACATATTTTGTTACACAAAACGGTGAAAATTTACAATGCATTTGCGTATGCGGTAAAGCCGTTGAGCAAGACATGAACACTCTTTTAAAAACAGCTCTTCCTCTTATAGAAGGAAAAGGTGGAGGTAATCAAAAAAGCGCACGCGGCGGTGGAAAAGCAACTGTTACAGGCGAAGCATTTTTAAATCATCTCATTCAAATACAAAAAGAAACGCAAAAAGCATAAATAGCTTCTTGCGTTTCTTTTCTTCTCTCTCAGAATATGAAGTAACTGATGATACGAATGAACATAATAATCCGCATCTTGAATCGTTAAGTTTAAAAAGCATATGTTGTGATTCCTAGCTTTTTACCTTTTCAAATAAAAGCGCAAGTCCAATTCCTCCGCCAATGCCTAACGTTGCAATCACGTATTTCACCTGTTCTCTTTGTACTTGATGAAATAATCTTGTCATGAGCATTGCTCCCGATGCACCGTACGGATGTCCAAGAGCAATTGCTCCGCCGTTTACATTTAATTTTTCATAAGGAATATTTAACTCTTGCGCGCACGCAACTATTTTAGAAGCAAACGCTTCATTCATTTCAATACAATCAATGTCCTCCATTGTAAGATTCGTCTGTTGTAATAGCTTTTGCACTACAAATATCGGGCCACTGCCTGGAAAATGAGGGTCTATACCAGCAACGGCACTATGCACAAATCGTAGCACCGGTTTATAACCAAGCTTTTCAGCTTGCCTTTCATTCATAATAAGAAGTGCACACGCTCCGTCGTTCACTCCACATGAATTACCTGCCGTCACTGTCCCCTCTTGTAAAAAGGCAGGGCGTGTTCGTTTTATAATCCTTTCATAATTCATACCATGTTTAATCGTTTCATCTACTGTAATGTGAGAAACTGGTACAATTTCTTCTTGTAAATACCCTTTTTCTAATGCCCCTAACGTTCGTTTATAGCTCAAACATGCATACGCATCTTGCATCTCCCTTGTAATTCCGAAACGCTTGGCTACATACTCTGCAGCAACTCCCATATCAGGATCACCAATATGTTCAGGTGAGAAGCGTGCTCTTTTCTCGAATAGTGAAGTGCTTACACTTTCGGCTCCACCTGCAATGTAACAAGTTCCAGCTCCGCCCTGAATCAGATAGCATGCTATACGAATTGCTTCCAGTCCAGCTCCGCACTGACGATCAATCGTCACGCCCGGTACTGTATATGGAAGGCCCGCCTCCAGCGCTGACAACCGGGCCACATTTCCACCAGGCCCGACAACATTTCCGAATATAGCATCATCGATTTCTTTTTCGATACCTTTACTTATATATGTAAGTAAAGGGGCCGCTAATTTTTCAACAGAATAATCTTTAAATATTCCATTTACCTTTCCAATCGGAGTGCGTTTTGCTTCAACAATTACTGCTCTATTCATACATAAATCCCTGCTCTTCAACGATTTCTTTCGCTTCTGCCCGTGCAACTTTTCCACTGCTTGTATGAGGAATTGCATCTACAAAATACCATTCTGTCGGAATTTTATAAGAAGATAACTTTCCTAAACAAAGTTGCTTCAGCTCTTGTTTTGATACCGCTCCTTTAACCAGTACTACTGGTTTTTCTCCCCAATACACATCTTTCTTACCAACCACCACTGCTTCATCAACATTTGAATGCCTCTGCAATACACGTTCAATTTCTTCAGGGAAGATGTTAATTCCGCCATAAATAATCATATTTTTTTCTCGTCCTACAATATATAAAAATCCATCTTCATCAACATAACCGACATCATGAACTGTCATCCATCCATCACTTGTTACGTGACAAATTGGTGCATCATCTATTATATACCCCATAAAAAACTGTTCACTCTTCACATAAATTGTACCGACTATTCCTTGCCCTACTTCTTGTCCGTCCCTATTACGAATACTAATCTTTACATTATGACATGGTCTTCCAACTGAAGATGGTTTATTTTCATTATCATGATGTGATAGTGCTGTAACAAAGCTTAATTCAGACGCTCCATAAAATTCATATCGCTTTGCCTTTGGAAAGATCTGTTTTATTTTTTGCTTTGCTTCAGCTTCCCATTTTGCACCTGATGAAATAATCTTTATCTCTCGTTCTATAACTCTTTTTTCTTTGTATAGGGATTCTAGCATCGTTGGAACTGTATACATAACAGAAATAGATTCCTTCTCTAATATTGAAAGAACACGGTTTGGAATAAACTTTTCTGTCATGTGTATCGTTTGTCCTAAAAATAAAGCACTCATTGCACCGTATAAAAAAAGAGAATGAACAAATGTTCCTGCGAGCAATACTGCCTCCTCTTTTTCCATATGAAAATCATGAACATTACAAGCAAAGCTTTCTACCCATGATTGTTGTGAACGAAGAAACGCTTTTGCTTTTCCGGTTGATCCTGATGTGAATCCCATATAAAAAGGTAACTCTCCTACCTTTTCTACACAATTTGCTGTAATCGAAGCATTTGTTATTCTTTCAGACCACGTACTGATAGAAAATACTTTACTATTTGTTTGAGGCAACTGGTTACGTTTATGCTGCGCTACAACTATAATAGAAGGCTGTACGATTTGTAGTCGTTCCTCAAGTTCATAACTATTCCACTTTGGATCAAGTGGTACACAAATCCATCCTGCCATAGCAGACCCAGCAAAAATTTGTAAAAATTCCACACTATTATCAAGCAAAATCGCAATCTTTTTATTACTTGATTCTTCCTCGTGAAGCCAATTTGCAACTTGGCAAACAGACCGATACCATTCTTTATATGTAACGGTTCTATCTTTTGTTTTTATTGCAGTTTTGTTCGGACGGTAATGAGCATGTGCTGCATAAGATTTTGTAATTCCCACCTATCCCACTTCCTTTTCTATAACAAAAAGAAACACGTTTTAACGTGTTTCATAATTTGTACTATAAATTGTTCGTTTCAATGAACGTTGTAGTCTCGTAACAAGAATTGCCGCAAATACAGCCTTCAATATATCTCCCGGTAAGAACACAACACTTAATTTCGCTGCTTTTACTACACTTATATCCATCACAAAGGCTTGTACGATAACACCAAAGAAATATACAACGAGAATACCACCAATAATATTAATTAAAAATACTTTCAGAAATGATACGTTGCGAAGACGTTCTGCGAAATATCCAATAACAAATGCTCCGATTACATATCCCATTAAATAACCGGCACTTGGTCCCACAAAAACTGAAAATCCACCGCGTCCTCCAGCTAACAGCGGCGCACCCGCTGCTACAACAAGTAAAAATACCAATTGGCTAAGAGCCCCTAGACGAGATCCTAACAAACCGCCTGAAAGCATGACACCAAGTGATTGTAATGTAATTGGTACAGGTGTAAATGATAAAGCAATTGGTGGTATAAATCCTAAAACTGCCATAATGGCACTAAATAAAGCTACAAAAACTAAATTTCTTGTATTCATATTATGTTTTCTCCTGTTTGTAAACTATAAATCAAAATAAGGTAACATATCATATGTGATATGTTACCCTGCTCTTTTTATATTGTCAACCAAAATATAACTATAGTTAACATTCACTTTCAATCTTCTATATAATATTGCTCCAATTCTTTTCGAAGTGCTTGCTTTAAAAACTTTCCGACTGAAGTTTTCGGAATTTCTTTCATAAAGACAATCTCATCTGGTAGCCACCATTTTGCAAATTGTGGTTTTAAAAAGTCATATAATTCTTCTTTTGTAACAGATTGATCTTGTTTTACAACAACGCATGCAACAGGACGTTCTTGCCACTGTTTATGCGGTACTGCAACAACAGCTGCTTCAAATATTGCTTCATGCGCCATCAAAGCATTTTCTAAGTCAACAGATGAAATCCATTCTCCCCCGCTTTTAATCACATCTTTCGTTCGATCCACAATTTTAATACATCCTTCTTCATCAACCGTAACGACATCTCCTGTATATAACCATCCATCTCGAAATCCCTCTACTGTTCGTTCATCTTTATAATAACTTGCTGCAATCCACGGAGCACGCAGGCATAGCTCACCCATTTCTTGTCCGTCCCATGCTACATCTCCGTTTTCCCCAATAACTTTCATTTCAACACCAGGTACTAAATAGCCTTGCTTAGCACGAATCGTAAGTTGTTCCTCATATGGCAATTCACATTCATAACTTTTTAAACGTGCAAGTGTGACTAGTGGACTTGTTTCTGTCATCCCATACGCATGCACAAATGGGACATTATATTTTTGTTCAAATGCAGCAATGACACTTTTCGGTGCAGCTGCACCGCCGCATAAAATTCGTTTTATATTTGATAAATCATAACGATTCTTTTCTAATTCTTGCAGCACACCAAGCCAAATTGTTGGGACACCCGCTGCTATTGTTACTTTTTCTTCCTGCATCATTTCTAATAAAATCTTCGGTGTAAACATCGGTCCAGGAAGAACTTGCTTTGATCCAAACCATGTTGCTGCAAACGGTAATCCCCAAGCGTTTACATGAAACATAGGAACAACCGGCATAGCAGCATCACTTTCAGAAAGTGCCGTTGTATCTGCAAGTCCAAGCGACATACTATGCAAAACAGTACTGCGATGTGTATAAACGACGCCTTTCGGATTGCCTGTTGTAGCTGATGTATAACACATACCAGCTGGCATATTTTCATCGATATCTTTTAAAAACGGAAAATTAGGATTCCCTTCTTCAAGAAGTTGTTCATAATGGTATGCAGGTTGAAGTGAAGTTTCTGGAAGTTCTTTTTTATCGGTCATGATGATATAAGCTTGTACAGTTGATAATTCCCCTTGAATTTTTTCAACAAGCGGTACCATATCTTCATCTATGAGTAAAATGCGGTCTTCTGCGTGGTTAATAATAAAAGAAATATGTTCCGAAGATAAACGAATGTTAATCGTATGTAGTACAGCACCAATACTAGGAATCGCAAAATATGCTTCTACATGACGATGATGATTCCATGCTAGTGTGCCCACTCGTTCCCCTTGCTTCACACCTAACTTTTGCAATGCACTAGACAAGCGTCTCGTTCGCTCACCTAGCTCTTTATACGTTAACCGTGTAATTGTACTATGTGTACGAGAAATAATTTCTTTCTTTGCAAATAACTTCTCTGCCCTTTCTAACATCGAGCTAATTGTTAGTGGTACATCCATCATCATAGTTTTTCTCCCCCTCTTTAAAAGCGCTTTCATTTTTTAAAAACTTTATAGCAACAATTATAAAAAATAGAAACCACAACTATTATTTTACTTGTTACTTTACATGACCAGATACTTCATCTTTGTTCACTAATATTTTTCTTTCATTTGCTTTTTTCCAAACAAAATATCCTACTGTTACTACGATTAAAAACGGGATACCCGTTGTAAGTGTTGATTTAAACAAGTCAGTAAACCAAGTTGTTATTAAAATGGAAAACATTAACACTGCTCCTAATGCAGTTAAATATGGATATCCCCACATCCGAACTGGTAAATTTCTTCCTCCAGATGCCACCCACTTTTTTCGAAAATATAAATGAATAATAAAGATCATCATCCATGTAAACATAGCTCCAAACATTGAAATGCCCATCATGAGCATGAATGCTTGATCCGGTGAAACAATTGTTAAAACCGTTGCCAGTGCAATACCAATTGTTGAGAAGAACAAGGCTGAAACAGGAACTCCTCTCTGGCTTAGTTGACCAAACCTTGCTGGTGCATAACCAGCTCTAGATAGCGAAAACATCATTCGCGTTGTAATATATAATTGACTATTCATTGCAGACAAAGCTGCGATTAAAACAACAAAGTTCATAATGCCAGATGCACCTGGAATATTTAATAGCTCCATTACTTTAACAAAAGGACTTTTATCAACACCAGCAGCTTTCCAAGGAACAATCATTAACATGAAAGCCAATGTTAAAATGTAAAAAATAATTAATCGATAAATGGTTGAACGAAGTGCTTTAGGAACTGCTTTTTCTGGATCCTTTGCTTCGCCAGCCGTTACAGCAATCATTTCAATACTTAAATAACTAAATAAAGCTACACAAACCGCAACCCACATGCCCCTCCAACCATTTGGTAAAAATCCACCGGCATTTGTATAATTTTGAATTCCTATTTCTGGATTTGTGTTAGTACCAAATACAACGTAAGCACCCAAAAGAATAAAACCAACAATAGCTACTATTTTAATCATCGAAAACCAATATTCAATCGTTCCAAATAACCCTACACTAGTAGCATTTACAAAAATAAGTAACGCTGAAAAGAGGATAACCCAAATCCAACCTGGTGCAGTAGGAAACCAATATTTCATATACACTGAAACTGCTGTTACTTCTGTTCCAACTGCTGCTACAATACTTGCCCAATATGCATAACGCACAGTAAAACCTGCCCAAGGACCTATATAATGCTCAGCGTATGCTCCAAATGACCCAGAAGTAGGGTGCGCTACTGTCATTTCTGCTAGACACCCCATTAATAAAAAAGCAATAATGGCTCCAATCCCATAACTAAGTATTACGCTAGGACCAGCCAAGCCAATAGCCATGCCACTCCCTAAAAATAAACCTGTTCCAATTGCTCCACCGATTGCAATCATAGACAGCTGCCTCGTAGATAGTCCACGATGCAAGCCTTTCTCTCTTTCTATAATTTCTTGAAAATGCGCTTCTTCCTTCTCCATATAGCCCCTCCATTCCTACTAATTAGTAAAAACTTAGCTAAGTATAAAAATAGAATGAGTTTTTTGTCAATATTTTTAGAAAATTTAGATATTTTTTCTTCACCTTTAAAAACAAACGGAAGAGTAAGCTCTATATTACTCTTCCGTTTGGGTATTGTATTCCTCTCGCAAAATCGCATATATTTTCGTATCTCGATATACTCCCTTCACAAACATATCTTTTCGCAACGTTCCCTCATATTGCATTCCTAAACGTTTCATTACTCGTTCTGATTGTACATTACTAGCATGACATCCTGCTTCAATACGGATTAACTGTAATATTTCAAATCCATAACGGATACATGCTTTTGCTGCTTCCGTCGCAATGCCTTGCCCCCAATAGTTTGGTGATAATGCATACGCCAGTTCGGCCTTATGGTGATTCTCGTCATATTCGATAAAACCGCACGTCCCTATGATCTTTTTTTCGTTTTTCAGTTCTATTCCGTAAGCCGCCATTTCTCCTTTTTCATATTGATCTAGGATTGACTGTACGAATATTTGTGAGTCCTGTAATATTTCATGCGGCTACCAAACTGTATACGTCGCAATTTCTGGATTTGAAGCATATTCAAATATATCATCAGCATCTTTTATTGTTAACGGCCGTAAACATAATCGTTCTGTAATCAGTGTTGGATATTTTTCTGAGATATTTTTATATTCCATTCATGTCATTTCCTCTCTACATTCCTACTTAAAATGCTGTGTAATTATTCCTTTCTCCTCTTCCACTTCAATTTCTGCAAATGCCCCGTTTATAAATGTAATTTGCGGAGGCATATGTCCACAGTCTACATCATAAATAATTGGAATTTGAAGCTCATCAGTAAGCTCTTCATATACGTCTTCAGCAGTATAATCCTCGACTGGATGGTTTGCAGCACTTCGACCAAATAAGATACCCGAACAATTATCAAACCAACCTGCTAGTTTCATTTGAACCAATGAACGTCGCAAATCAGTAGTAGTTAACTCGCAGTTTTCAAAATACCAAATGAACGGGTCGTCATTTAAGTGTTTCTGCCTAAACTCTTGTACTCTACCAAACGGAGTGCCAATGAGATGTCTAATAACATCGATACACCCACCTAACAATCGACCTGCAATTTTCACATTTTTATTTGAAATTGTTTTCCAATTTGTATCTTCCGTTAAATGAAAAACACACGGAGATGGATTATTATGCTCCCATTTCTTTTGATATTTCTCTGAGGAGTATTGGATAATTGAAGAACCTGTTTCCGTTGATAAAACAGTTTGCCACATCGCTGTTGTATCATCGGAGTATTCGCCTCTTAAATCTACTAAATTTGTTCCGTGAGCAGTGGCTATTCCTGTGTTTAAAGTTATTGCTAATAATAAGGTACTTGTATCCGAGTACCCTAGTACCCATTTCTTGTTTATCTTTTCAAAATCAATTTCTTCTAGTATTTCAATTAATAGTTCACCGCCCCAAGGAGGAATAATCATATCAATGTTTTCATCTTGCATCATTTCAATAAATTCATTTGCTCTCTTTTTCGCACTAGAGGATTTAGCTTTCTCTTCTGTCCAAACTGTTTCTCCGCATACGACTGTATAACCTTTTCTTTCCATACTTTCACAAGATTGTTTAAACATATTATGTAACACTTCATCTACGCCAGACGAAGGTGCTGTTACACCAATCGTTGTCCCTTTTTGTAAAAACGGATATTTTATCATATGTATTCCCCCATTCTTTTCTATTTATCTAGATTTACATTCGTTAAAGTACCATGAAACCCCTTCATTATAAGTAATCAAAGCCGTGTTAAATCATTACTGCTTAATCGAAAACAATATAACATTTATATATTCAAACACAACTAAAAAGGTCTAACAATTTGTAACCTTGATAAAAGAGCAGATAGAAAAAGCATATTTTGAAAAAAGATTGATCAAAACACGCTTTTTCTATCTTCAATTGAATCATTCTTTTATAAAAAAGTTTGATCATTTCTGTAATTCTTATTCCATTAAAGTGCCCTTTTTGAATAAGGATCTTACTGTTAATGCCAATATCGCTGGATTTGGTACACTATAATGTTTTGAACATGTGTTGCATCTGATAGTAGCTATTAGGTCTCCCGAAATCATGAAGTAAGTAGACTACAAGATTGACCCAACATCATTTTTTATTGATGTTTTGGATAACTCCCTAGATATTTTTGTTTAAACGGCTAAGCTTATCAGGATTCGCTACCATGTAAATGGAATTGATTTTCCCTTCTTTAAACTCAAATGAAAGTACGTAGGCCAGGTAACCGTTAATCATAACAACAATTCCTGGGCCACCATTAACCTTTTTAAATTTGAACACTGCACCTTCTGGTAACTTTTTAATTATACTCAAGAATAGGCGTGTAATTCGATCCGCAGTATAAATAGGTTTAAGTGTAGTTGTAACTTTCCCGCCACCATCTGCATAAAAGATTGCGTCTTTCTGCAGCATTTGAATCATTTCTGAAATTTCACCGTTTTGCAATGCCGCAGTGAACCTTTCTACATAGTTACTAAAATGCTGATAATCTTGTTGGTAAACATTCGGTTCATATACAAGGCCTTTCTTTGCTCTATGAAATATTTGCCGACAGTTTGTGCTGCTTTTATCCACCATAGAGGCAATCTCATCATATTCGTATTGAAAGACTTCTCGTAAAAGAAACACCGCTCTTTCAACTTCAGATAACTGTTGCAACAACATTATATAGGCGGTGGATAAAGATTCCTTCATAAAATATGAATTAGCCGGATCATCAAGGTAATCTTCCACAATCGGTTCAGGAAGCCATGTGCCCACATAAGTTTCTCTCTTGTGGGCAGCAGACCTTAAGTGATCAATACAGCAATTGGTCGTAATTTTACACAAATAGGCTTTTACGCTTGTAATGGACTTGGAATCTTTAAGTTTTGCAAAAGTAACGAATGATTCATGAACAATATCTTCTGCATCCATCACACTTCCTAGCATTCGATATGCTAGAGAAAAAAGCAGTGGCTTGTAATCTTGATAAATTTGTTCTAATTCCATCTTCTTTTTCTCTTGATTCATACTAACACCCAATCTTTTTTCAATATGTGTAATGCTGCACGTTTCGCGCTTGCAACAGCTGCATCGACCAATAATTCCTCGTCTCCTGCCCAATCTCCTGCTATATAAAGGCCCTTTATTTCTGGAACTGCTGGACCTGATTTTTCCGTTCTACCGGTATGAGGAAAATTATGCACAACGGTTATTTTAGGTAAATATTGCTGTTCGACCACTTCTTTTTGCCAGCCTGGATGAAGCAAATCCATTGTATGTTCTAATTGTTGTTTATCTGTTCGAGAATCTATCGAAATTCTATTCAATTCATGATATTTAACCAGGCTCACTACAGATGTTCCGTTATTACTCAGCTTCGCGGCCCTAGATTGATTTGTAAAGACGACTGGTTGGTCAAGCCCCAGCACAAATTGATGATTTATATTAGGCAACGTTTTTAATCCTAAATCGTAGCAGGATGCGGTTACAGGAATTGCTTCCTCCTTCCAACGATACAGGGAGGTTTTTTCAACATGGGGTACAAGACGACATGCTTCGTTAGGAGGTGTTGCAATAATCACACTTTCTACATCAAACGATTCTCCATTCGTACAACTCACTCGTTCAACTTGGCCATTGTGGTCAATACTATTCACATTCATAGATTCAAGAAGTTTAACACCGAGACTAACAGCTTTAGACCTTAATTCGGTTACAATAGATTCCCAACCATGGTCGACATAGAGAACACCTTCTTTCATACCCCTCTGGATCTGTCTCAAAACTGGACGAGCTAGCTGTATACTTGGAGCATATGTTAGAGTGGTTAATCTACATAATGCATAAAAGAAGTGGCGTACCATTGGATCAATGATTTCCCTTTCTGCCCAAGCTTGCACGCTTTCATTTGAAACCGAATTCACATCCATTTTACTGAGATGAAACATAAGCTTTGCAAGACGGACCTTCCCTAAACCATTAAGAAATTGCTTCGAAAATAAGGAACGTAAACCCATCGGTACTTGATAAACCTCATTTTTCCAAATAACATGTGCACCCGTAGACGGTTCATTTCCCTTGATTGTAATCCCGAGTTCATCAAATATCTTCATTGCTTCACCGCCTTTATAAAGGGCATGTGCACCTAGGTTCATGAGAACGCCATTTTTATTAATGGTCATCGACCGTCCTCCATATCGGTCTGATTTCTCAAGCACCACTACCTTTTTACCTTCCTTTGCTAGAAAAAGAGCAGCTGTTAATCCAGCAAACCCACCACCAATAATGGCGACATCAAATTTATTCATTTAAATCCCTCCTATTCTTTTCATTAATCAAGACGGATAGAGGGTTTCAATTGTGACAAAAAAACTTAATTTATGAAAACCTTTTTTTAGCCGAATATACGAACCAGTTTACCCGTGGTCTATATTCATTATTGGACATATGGTGGCACAATTTGCAGATGCTGCATTTACCCCTACTAGAACAACTCTTATTCAACAAAGGGCATATAGTAGAGTAACAAACTGGAGTTTTACATCATCGACAAGAACATAAAAAGAGAAATCCTGTTTAAATTATAGGATTTTAATCAAACTTTATTCACAATCCACACAATTAAAAAGGAAGCAGAAAAAATATGGCGTATTAGGTACATAGTGAACAAAATCTCTAATAATCAGGAAAGGTGAATAAATAAAAATATGAAACATGTTATGAATGTAGAGTTAGCAAAACGATTAGAGCAATCTGAAATAGACATGATGTATTCGAGATTGAAAACCATTCAAGAACAAGAAAATAACCCAATGGAAATCGATATCCAAACTTTTGGAAGTGCAATGGCCTTTTCAGCAAAAGGAATCCCAGGCCCTTCTTTCAATACCGTAAAAGGTGTAACGTTTACTGATACAAAAGAAATAGATAAGATAATCGATTATTACGAAAAACAAGACATTCCTTGTCGCTTTGAAATAACTCCTGCTCATTCAACTCCTGAACTATTTGAGTATTTGTCCAAAAAAGGGTTTTATCAAACAGACTTTCATACCACTCTTTATGGAGACGTAACAGAAAATACTATTTCAAATGAAATCATCGTTCGAGATTTAGAAGAATATGAGTTTCACATCTTCGGAGATATTTATGTAAAAAGCTTTGGCATGCCTACTTTCACCATAGACGGTGTTAGTCAAAATAACAAAGTGTTATATGGACAAGAAGGCTGGCATTTTTATTTAGCTCTTATTGAAAACACCCCAGCTGCAATTGGTGTTTTATATACTAATAAAGGCATTGCTTCTCTGGCAGCTTCGGCTACTTTACCACATTTGCAAGGAAAGGGCTGTCATACTGCCTTACTTAAGCAAAGAATGAATGCCGCCAAACAATTAGGCTGCGAGTTAGTCGTTGGGCAAGCACGCTTCGGAAGCATTAGCCAAAATAATATGGAACGAACTGGAATGGAAATTGCTTATACAAAGGCAATTTGGACAAAAAGAGGCTAACTCACTAAAATGTGAGTTAGCCTCTTTCCTTTGTGTAAACTTACATGTGGTGTTTTATAATCAAGCGCAAATTCAATTATTCGATATTGATAAAATTGAAACCCGGATGCTTGACCGAGCGAATCACGAAATTAAATATATTCAGCTGGCTACTTAACTGGCTTTTCTAATACATATAAATCTTCTTCTAAATTTGTAAGTTTATCTGCGACAAGCTTTCTAGCGTCTCCTATCGCTTGATTATATATATGCGGCCCTAGTTCTTTTATCATTTCTTCAATTAAACGTTCCGCTTGAAAACGACCAATCTCTTCTAGCCCTTCCTCTTCAAAAAACTGTTGAATATGTTCTACAAGTGTTTCTTTTTTCTCATTTGGTAATTTCATAAAAATCATGCTATAAATCTCCTTTTTCATTATTAGATAAAGTGAAACTAACCATCAGTGGGGGTTTTTCCCCCCCACTGATGGTTAGTTGAACCAATCGGGCTTTTATGGGCAGTTATCCCCCACCTATCTTCCTCGCATCTCTCTGACTTACTGCCCGTTAATGCGGGATAGAATGCTGCGCAATTCTGTCATTGAAAAACGTGTTCCAGGACACGTCTTTGTTACCCCATCTAACTCGCGATGACCAAGAACCTGGTCACTATACAAAGAAAACTGACGCATTAACTGTTTACATAGCCAATGCAAAGAAAGCATTTGTACTGGTGTTGGATCATAGTCGTCAAAATTTCCAGACATGCAAATCCCTATACTCTCAGTATTATATCCTTTCGCATGAGCTCCTATATACAGTCCTCGACCTTCATAAATAGTACCATCTTCTTCAAGAAAATAATTGTAGCCAATTCCGCTCCAACCTTGATTATTTTGATGAAAATCATGCGTTTTATATATATCCCATCCATTTTCCGCTGTATGATGAATAATAATTTGTTTAACAGCTTGCAATGGTTGCAGCGGATCACGAAAAGATAGATTTGCTTTTTGAATATGCATAGTCTCACCCTTTACAGACGAATGATAATTGCTGTTTTATCATCTGGACGAACAAACTGTTTCGCTTCTAATTCCTCTATTATTTGTACGTATTGTGTAATACCATGTTCCCACACAAATTGTGCACTTTTTTCTAGCTGCCACTCTGGGTGAAACAAGCCATCTGAACAAATAAATAAATTTGTAATTTCTTGTCGTAAGAGTTTCCCTTGCTGAATAAACAAGGCTACTTCACTCATCCCATTTGCAACAGAATATCCGTTTGGAATATTTGCCATATAACGATTGTAGCTTAATCGCTCCTTTCTATCATCAAATATTGCTTCACTCGGAACAGAAAGTCCTTTTTGACGATCTTCTTCACGCTTTTGCTTTGCCCGTTTACTAATCCCTTTCACAGTGTCTTCCGTAAGTACTTGAACTGTTCCATCAAAAAACTTAGCAACAATCATACAATCTCCAAGCTGCGCATATTCTATCGTTCTATCTGTTATATAAATAGCGGCAATACACGTACACCAAAGTTGATCTTTTTTTGTTGTATCAATATGATAGGATTGCATTTTTTCTTGCAACAACTGATTTGCTTTAGCAACTTCATTTTGCAAGAAATCCACACCTGAAATAGATTCAAAGTGTTGCTGAAACAAATGCGAAGCTAAATATGCTCCGTTATGCCCATTCTCATCTTGAAACTCAATAAGCGGCGTCGCACCATCACACACACCATATAGCTTCAAACCTTCATTACAAATCAGTGCATCTTCACATTCTCTTTTCAACGGACTCTTTTGCTGAAACACTTGAATTTTCATATTTACCCTCTCCCCTTTCCAAGAACAGAAATCGCTTCCATTTTTCAAACTAATCTAATTTCCCTAAATAAACTGTTTTCCCTCAAATATTACAAACTCATATATAATTTTGAATTAATGTGAGTTTGTATATAGAGCATTTTTAGTGAAGGACGGGAAAGATATGTATCGATTACTTGGAGTGATTTTAGGGTCTTTAGTTGTAGCACTTTCTTTTAATCTTTTCCTTATCCCCCACAAGATTTTAAGCAGTGGGATTAGTGGAATTGCAATTATCATTGGAATCTTAACCCCATTTAATACTGGAATAGTAAACTTTTTATTAAACTTACCTATTCTTATTTTAGGGTATATTGGACTTGGCAAACGATTTATCGGTTACACAATCGTATCAGTTATCACACTTTCGGCAGCATTATACGTTATTCCTGTGCATGCAGTGGCAACCGATGCGCTACTTTCTTCGTTATTTGGTGGTGTAATTGCTGGTGCAGGTATTGGACTTGTTTTCAACTGTTATGGTTCAACAGGTGGATTTGATGTTATCGGTATGTTACTTTCACGTAAAAAAGATATTCAGCTTGGCGGGCTCTTAATCGTACTTAATACTATTGTAATCGTTATTTCTGGATTTTTCTTCGATTGGGATACTGCCTTAAACAGCTTATTATCTATTTTTGTTACAGGAAAAGTAATTGATGCGATTCACACAAAACATCGAAAAATTACTCTAATGATTGTAACAAGTCACGCAGAAAAAATGAAAGAAAAGCTTCTTTCCAGTCTTGTGCGCGGGATTACCTTACTCGACGGAGAAGGTGCGTACTCAAATGAGAAAAAACATGTATTAATGACCGTAATTTCTCGAGAAGAACTAGCTGGAATGAAATCTATAATTTCTGAAGTTGATCCGCAAGCGTTTGTAAACATTACAGAAACAGTGGAAGTATTAGGGTTATTTAGAAGAGGTTAAAAGCGAGATGGAATATTATCCATCTCGCTTTTTTACACCAAATTCATACTCCTTTTTGCTCCATAAATTCAATGCGGTTTCCAAATGGATCTGATACATAAAATCTTGTAACATCAGGACGTGCTGTATCGACTATAACAGAAACCCCTTTTTGCGTTAAATCATCTTGAAAACGTTCAATGTGCTGAACAAAAAAAGCAGGATGGGCTTTTTTTGCAGGAGAAAAATTTTGTTCTACTCCAATGTGAATCTCTTGATTTCCGCATCGAAACCAACAGCCTCCTCGTTTTCTTAGTTCTTCAGGTTTTGGAATTTCTTCTAATCCAAGTATGTCTCCATAAAACGTACGTGCTTTTTCTTCACATCCTGCTGGTGCTGCTAATTGTACATGATCAATCCCTTGAATCTTAAACGTCATAATAATCCCCTCCCCTTTACTATCCTCATTATATCAAAGAGTGTTTTATAAATAACTTACATACTTATTATGAAGATATATAAGAAAAACGAAAGAACATCTCGTATTTTCAGTTATGAAGTGAATCTTTCATTAGATTGTTTTTTCATCCAAGCTAATGAAAAACTCCTATCAATCGGACGATTACAGGTAATTATCCCCTGCCTATCTTCTTTGTTTTCTCATAATCTTAAAGAGAAAGACTTACTAACCGTTAACAAAAAATAAAACTTATAATTTAGAAATATACAATAAAAATTGACTATTCATAATTAGCATGTCTATACTCTTAAAGGATATAACATTAGAAATATTAAATATTTAAAATAAAACATATAAAACAGTAAATCAGCTATCTAAAATCATCACATATACAGAATATTTATCCGGGGGAATAATGAATGCGACGGAAACGGTTTACGTCTTTTAAAAAAAGTATACATCCAAAAAGACGCTCTATTATTACAAAAAATAAAATGACAGAATGTATAATTGCAACAGAGCATTGCACATCTCTTTTCAAACATAATCCCGATGGTATCTTATCTGTCGATTTACAAGGTAATATATTATGTGCCAATCCTGCAGCCGAAAGAATGCTCGGATATACAGCTAAAGAATTTGAAAAGATGACACTCTATTCTTTCATTACTTCGCAACATACAGAACAAAATTTACAATCCTTAAAAAATATAATGAATAGAAAACAGCAAGAATATAAATTATCTATGATACATAAAAACGGTCACCCCGTAGAAATAATTTTGAAAAGCTCACCAATTTTTGCAGATCATAAGATAGTCGGCACATATGTAATAATGAAAAATATCATGAAAATAAAACCAATAAAAGAAGATGCTACATTAACAAAACAACAACTAGACTCGCTTCTAAAAAATACAGTAGATGCCATTGTTGTTCTTGATTTAAAACTTCGGGTAATGAAAGCAAATAAAGCTTTTGAAACTCTATTTGGCTGGACTGAACAAGAAATGCTCGGAGAAACAATACCCACTATCCCAGACTTTTCAAAAGAGAAATACAACAAAATCTATCAAGAACTTGCTAATAACAAACTTTTCACATCACAAGAAACACTTAGAAAGCACAAAAACGGGAATTTAATTAATGTAAGTAATTTTATCTCTCCTATTGTAAATACATACGGAGAAGTAGTAGCGTTTGTAAGTAGTTTAAGGGATATTACAGAGCGTAAAAAAATGGAACACGCATTAAAAGAGAATGAAAAACGTTTACGGACTCTTATAAATGCGATGCCAGCGTTTATCCTTTTGAAAGATGAAGAAGGAAGATGGCTTGAAGCAAATGATTATGCCATTTCTAGTTTAAATTTTGAAAATGTGCCATATCGCGGCAAAAAAGATAGTGAGTTAATCCAATATAATAAACTATATCGTAACTCCTTATTATACTGTGAAAAATCTGATGAATTTGCATGGGAGAAAAAAGAGAGCATACGTGGTGAAGAAATTATTATGCACTCTAGTTCCACTCCTCTTATTCTCGATATTATAAAAGTACCTCTTTTTCATCCTGATGGGTCCCGAAAAGGAATCGTCATTATGGGGCAGGATGTTACAGACTTGAAGAAAACAGAAGAACTATTGAGAAAATCTGAGAAACTAGCAGTTGTTGGGCAACTAACTGCTGGAATTGCTCATGAAATACGAAATCCATTAACTTCTTTAAAAGGATTTTTGAAATTGTTAGAACCCGATATTATTGAAAAAAACAAATGGTATGTTGATGTCATGTTAAATGAAATTGCTCAAATGGAATCGATTACGAATCAATTTATGGCAATGTCTAAGCCACAAGCTATATCTATAAAATCCAGTCAAATTCAAACGTTAATTGAAGAAGTAGTAACGTTCATTTTACCAACTGCAATGATGCAAAATGTACATATTATCATGAATCACGCATCCATTTTGCCAACAATTCAATGTGATGGAAATCAACTCAAACAAGTATTTATCAATATCTTGAAAAACGCCATAGAAGCAATGCCTCACGGAGGTAATATTTTCATTGAAACTATGCAGGCAGAAAATCATTCTATATTAATCAACATCACAGATGAAGGCTGCGGAATTCCACAAGATCGCATTTCACGTTTAGGGGAACCCTTCTATAGTTTGAAAGAAAAAGGAACTGGATTAGGCTTAATGATGTGTTATAAAATCATCGAAGAACATAATGGAAAATTACACATTACAAGTGAATTAAATAAAGGAACAACTGTAGATATTCGGTTACCTATTATGTCAGCCAAATAAAGTGAAACTTCTATCAGTGGGGGTTTTCTTCATCTCCCACCTATCTTCTTCGCTTTTCTCTGAATCTTAAGGTGGGGATCTTACTGCCCACGAATAGCGGGATAAATAAGAAGAGCAAACAGAAAAGTTACTTTCCTATTTGCTCTTCTTTTAGTAAGCAATGCTTTATCTATCATTTTTTATATTTCAATTATTCATACTCCACTAACTTCCTAATAATTAGAATTTACTCTAACAAGATAATACACATTTCATATTCCATTCATGATTAACGCAATCTTACGAAGGTACAAAGACGATTGTAGCTATGCATAATGCATAAAACAAAACAATTCCATAGCCATAAAATAACGTTAACAACAATACTAGTTAAACTCCCGATTAAGGCGCTTCCTATAATATCAGATGGATAATGCTGTCCGCTCCAAATACGTGAGAATCCTGTTAAAAATGCTAGTAACCACATAAGACACCCAAGCAATCGTTTATAAAAAAGGATCGAAGTTGCAACGGCAAATGAGAGCATCGTATGTTTGCTCGGAAATGAAGAATTCATTCTTGGTGGAATTGGGGGTAATATGTGCGCATTATGATCCAAAAAAGGACGAGCTCTAAAATAGAATCGTTTTATAAAAAAATTAATAAATAATGTTATACTCGCAGAGAGTGTTGCCTGTATCGTAATTTTTTTATAAAACCTGTTCCGAAACCACATTAAGATTAATAAAAAAGCATACACATAGCGCGCTTTTTGAGAAATCATAATCATGATGGCATTCACAGATGGATAACGACCAGCCAACTGGTTAATAAATCTAAATATTTTGTAGTCCATAAGAACATCTCCTTCCATTTCACTTCAAATATTATTCTTAGTATTTCTATATACCAAGGAACTATGTACTTATGGCCCAATACGATTAAAGTGTAACCCAAAAGAAAAAAGAGCTAACGGTCAAAATTCCGTTAAAACGAAACTTTGAGTTAACTCTCTTTTCTCATATATTTATTTGTTTACGCACCGTTTCGCGAGCCAATAAAAAGCTCATAATCACCTGTGCTGCCACGCGGCTTGTCATATCACGAAAATCAAGTGTTGGATCGATTTCCACAATATCCATACCTGCTACAAGAGGTTCTTGCCCAAGTACTGTCATTGCATCAAGTAACGTGGTACTATCCATACCACCCGGCCCAATTGCTGGACACCCTGGTGCAAATGCTTGATCTAATACATCCATATCAACAGAAATATAAATAGATGTAACACCTTGATAGCGCAGTAATTCAATACTTTCTGTAATAATATCTTTTATATGACGCTCTCTAACATGTTGCATTGTATATACTGTTACTCCATGTTCTTTTGCATATTCATGGTACGTACGGGCATTAGAAAAGTTTCGAATCCCTATTTGCACGAGTTGCTTCCCTGTAATAACATCATTCTCTAATAAACTACGAAACGGTGTCCCATTTGAAGGTCCGCCATCTTCTAAGTTACGTAAATCATGATGAGCATCAAATTGAATAATCCCAACTTTCCCTTTGCTACTTGCAAAACCACTTATACTTGGAAAGCTAATGGAATGATCTCCACCAAGAACAATCGGTACCATCTGTGGATTCGACTTTGTAAGACTTTCTAACGTTTTTGCAATGCGAGCATGGCTTTCTTTTAAATCCGTGACATGCATCGTAATATCACCACAATCATACAGAACGCTATCTTTCATATCATGCTCTTCTGTAATTGCATACGTACTATAAGCATCTAACATCGCTCGAATTGTGTTCGGTGCAAAGCATGCGCCAGAATGACTAATGGATGGTTTTGACAGCGGAGCACCAATTAATGCTGCTCCGAAGATTTCTTCGCTTTCATCCCATCTCTTAATCATATCGCTCCATTTCGTTACTTCACGGTCAATAAACTTTGCATTTTTCTTTAAATAGTGGCCTTGCTCCACACCTTGTCACCTCTTGTATACGCAATATTTCCTTGCTTCCATACTGTATTTACATGACTAACGCCGTAATGGTATGGTACGTACGCATAATTGTATGCATCCCATAATACGATGTCCGCCTTACGTCCAACACGGATTTTTCCAGCTACATCACCGCGATTAATTGCATACGCTGAGTTTACTGTTACAGCATTCCATACTTCTTCTGGTGTCAATTTTAACTTTAACATCGCAATACTCATGATGAGTTGAATGTTTTCTGTCGGACAGCTGCCAGGATTGAAATCAGTCGCTAAAGCTACTGCTACACCATCATCAATCATTTTACGGCCTCTAGCAAAACTTTCTTTATTCAAGTAAAATGTTGTACCTGGCAGTAGTACAGCAACTGTATTGGAATTTGCTAGCATCTCAATCCCTTTATCAGATGCTCCCACTAAATGGTCAGCTGATGCAGCACCAATCTCAGCAGCCGCTTCCGCACCGCCAAGGGGATCAATTTCGTCCGCATGAATTTTCACATCAAAACCAAGTTCTTTCGCCTTGCGTAAAAATTCTTTTGATTCTTCAACAGAGAATACTCCTGTTTCACAGAAAATATCAACAAACTCTGCTAATTGCTTTTCTTTAATTTCTGGTAACAAATCAAGCATCCATTGTAAAAATTCTTTCGATTTTCCTTTATATTCTTTTGGCACTGCATGAGCCCCTAAGAACGTTGACACAACATCAATTGGATGCTCTTTCTGAACCTGCGCTGCCGCCTCTAATTGTTTCCACTCTGTTACATCATCTAATCCATAACCACTCTTCGCTTCCATTGTTGTTACCCCAAAAGATAACATGCGATCTAAGTGGAATTTTGCCTTTTCAACAAGGTCTTCTTTTGTTGCTTGTTTTGTAGCATTTACAGTGGAAAGAATTCCGCCGCCTTTTTCTAAAATCTCCAAATATGGTACACCTTGTAATTTGAGAGCAATTTCATTTTCACGAGAGCCGCCAAATACAAGGTGTGTATGTGGATCGACAAGACCTGGTGAAACCATTTTTCCTTCGCAATCCACAACTTCTTTTGCATGTAATTCCTTTGCTTCTTCCATTGTGCCTACGAATGTGATAACACCATTTTCAATACCTACCGCACCGTTTTCAATGACAGGAAGTGTATTCATCGCTTCCCGTCTTAGTAATCCATCTTCTTGATCCATTGTTAATAATTGACCGATATTCGTTAATAAAATGTCTAGCATGGTTTCTCCCCCTTACTTCATCATCGGAATATTAACGCCTTTTTCTTTTGCTGTTTCTATAGCAAGGTCATATCCAGCATCAACGTGACGAACAACACCCATTCCAGGATCAGAAGTTAAGACGCGCTCAATTCGTTTTGCCGCTGCTTCCGTTCCATCCGCAACAATAACCATTCCCGCATGAAGAGAATATCCCATACCAACACCGCCGCCGTGATGCACAGATACCCAGCTCGCGCCGTTTACACTGTTAATTAACGCATTTAAAATTGGCCAGTCAGCTACAGCATCACTACCATCTTTCATTGCTTCTGTTTCACGGTTTGGAGAAGCAACAGATCCGCAGTCTAAATGATCACGACCGATAACGATTGGTGCAGATAATTCACCGTTTGCTACCATTTCATTAATAATACGGCCAAATTTCGCACGCTCTCCGTATCCTAACCAACAAATACGAGATGGAAGCCCTTGGAATTCAACTTGGTCACGTGCCATACGAATCCAATTACATAAATGCTCATTATCAGCAAATTCACGTAAAATAACTTCATCTGTTTTATAAATATCTTCTGGATCACCAGAAAGTGCTACCCAGCGGAATGGCCCTTTTCCTTCACAGAATAGTGGACGAATAAATGCTGGAACAAATCCTGGGAAATCGAATGCATTTTTTAAGCCTTCATCAAATGCAACTTGGCGAATGTTGTTACCATAATCAAACGTAATTGCACCGTTCTTTTGCATATCAAGCATTGCTTCCACATGCTTTTTCATGCTTTCCTTCGATAATTGTACGTAGCGCTCTGGATCTTCTTGACGAAGCACTGCCGCTTCTTCTAATGAATAACCAACTGGAACATAACCATTTAACGGATCATGTGCAGATGTTTGGTCTGTTACTAAGTCTGGTGTAATGCCGCGTTTTACAAGCTCTGGTAAAATTTCAGCTGCATTACCTAATAAGCCAATGGAGATTGGTTCTTTCTTTTCTTTATATTCTTTTGCAACAGCTAATGCTTCTTCAAGAGATTCTGTATACATATCACAATATCTCTTTTCAATGCGGCGATCGATGCTGCGTTTATCCACGTCAATTGCAATCACAACACCGCCGTTCATCGTAACAGCAAGCGGCTGCGCTCCGCCCATACCACCAAGACCAGCAGTAATTGTTAATGTTCCTTTTAATGAACCATCGAAGTGTTGACGTGCTGCTTCACCAAATGTTTCATAAGTTCCTTGTAAAATCCCTTGTGTACCGATATAAATCCAGCTACCTGCTGTCATTTGGCCATACATCATTAAACCTTTTTGTTCAAGTTCACGGAAATGCTCCCAAGTTGCCCATTTTGGTACTAAGTTTGAATTTGCTAGAAGGACACGCGGTGCATCTTCATGAGATTTGAAAATTGCCACTGGTTTCCCAGATTGAACTAATAACGTTTCATCACTCTCTAAATTTTTAAGAGACTCTACAATTGCATGATAGCTATCCCAGTTACGAGCAGCACGGCCAATACCACCGTATACAACAAGTTCTTCTGGCTTTTCTGCTACTTCTGGATCAAGGTTATTCATAAGCATACGAAGTGCTGCTTCTTGTACCCAACCTTTTGCATTTAATTCAGTACCTCTTGGCGCGCGAATTGTTTGTTTTACATTTTCCATTGTAATCTCTCCCTTATTATAGTGTTGCATTTGCATTCATACGGTCCATTGTCCAATTTGTTGTTCTTAACCAATGAGCCGTGTTTTCAATATCTGTTGAAAAAATACGATCATTTTTAATAGATGGTACAATTTGGCGAACTTGGTGATAAAACGCTTTTGTTTGCGTGCTCATTTGTTCAATGCCGCGGTACTCAGCTGCTTGCATCGCACAAATCGTTTCAATTGCTAACACGCGACGTACATTTTGAATAATTTGATGTGCATGACGCGACGCAATTGTTCCCATACTTACGTGATCTTCTTGATTTGCTGATGATGGAATAGAATCTACACTCGCTGGATGAGCTAATGTTTTATTTTCTGAAACAAGTGCTGCTGCTGCATATTGCATAATCATCGCACCGGATTGAAGACCTGGTTCTGGACTTAAAAACGGTGGTAAATCGTTTAACTGCGGATTAACAAGTCTCTCAATACGACGTTCAGAAATATTTGCAAGCTCTGCCATTCCTACCTTTAAGAAGTCCATTGCAAACGCAATTGGCTGTCCGTGGAAGTTACCACCAGAAATTACTTTTTGACCACCGTCAAAAATAAGCGGATTGTCTGTTGCAGCATTCATTTCAATTTCTAACTTTTCTTTCACATAATTCAACACTTGCCAAGATGCTCCGTGCACTTGTGGAATACAACGAAGTGAGTATGCATCTTGTACACGAAGTTCCCCTTGTTTCGTAACAAGTTTGCTATCATGAAGCACATTACGAATACGACTTGCAACTTCTACTTGCTCTTTATATCCACGTGCAAGATGAACATCTTCATCAAAAGCATCAATAATGCCTTGTAATCCTTCAATTGTCATCGAAGCAATTAATTCTGCTTGATAAGCGATTGCTTCTGCTTCTAAATACGCTACAATTCCTTGCGCAGTCATTGCTTGTGTTCCGTTAATAAGCGCTAAACCTTCTTTTGCTTCTAATGTGATTGGTTCTAATCCTTCTTTTGTTAAAGCGATCATCGTATGAACACGCTCACCTTTATAAAGCACTTCCCCTTCTCCTAATAAAGCAAGAGCAAGATGAGAAAGCGGTGCTAAATCTCCGCTCGCTCCAAGTGAACCTTGCTGCGGAACAACGGGATGAATTTGACGATTCACAAGTTCAAGAAGCATATTTACAACAAGTGGTCTAACACCAGAAATACCTTTCAACATTGTATTTGCACGTAACACAAGCATAGCGCGTGACACTTCTTCAGAGAAAGGTTCCCCAACACCACATGCATGAGATTGGATTAAATTATGTTGAAGCGCTTTCACATCTTCTTTTTGAATTAGTACATCACTAAATTTTCCAAACCCTGTTGTAATGCCGTAAACAACTTTACCCTCTTCAACAATTTGTTCTACAGCTTGCCTACATTCTGTAACTTTTTGCATGCTATTTGGACAAGCAGTTACCTGCTCTCCTTCAAACAGTATTCGTTTCATTTCCTTCAATGTTAATGAATGTCCAGTTAATGTAATCATGATTTTCCTCCTTTTAAAAAAGCAAAAGGGGACCTTAGCTTTTTAAGACAGACTAATGTCCTAAAAAGTAAGGCCCCCTCTTAACTAATTAACTATGGGCAGTTTTTTATATGTGATTAATACCTAATCCAATCGCCTCATGCTCTGATCCTTTCACAGGCGCACCTATCGTACCATATAGTGCAACAGCAAGCCATTCGCCTTCTTTTTCACCGTCGTATGGTGTGCCGCGCACAATCGCAAATCGAAGCCCTACTGTACGAAGAACGTCTGCTAACTGAATCTGTCCTCTCGTTACTCCGTACAACGCTTCCATAATTGCATGATAAAGCGCATGTGTTTCTCTGTAAACGTCTGTTTCAATAACATGGTTACTACGTGCAGCTGTTTCCATTGCAGCAACAACTTTTTGCGAATTCATTGAACCGACTTTGCCCGTACAATATTTCCATCCTTTTGGAAGAGATAAAATCGGACTCTCGTGTTCCTCCGCAAGTGCAAGCAGCATCGCCATGCGACCAATTCGTTGTGTTCCATGAAGAAGCATGTGACTCTCTCTTTTCTTTTGAATTGTTTAAATATTTCTTAATTTAAGAATAAATGAAAACGTTTAATTCGTCAATGGTTTACTATAAGAATTTTAGTAAAAAATATTCATCACACAATTTCTCACTAAAATTCTCTGTAATTGTGTACACAATTCATTTACAGAAAAATTTGACGCATGTTATATTCTCCTTAACTTATTAAAGGAGAGAGAATATGGTAAAAAGAAAAGATATTCACTTTAGAATCTGTGAAGAATTGTTAGAAAGATTTGATGCAGCTTTGACATATGAAGGTCTTAACAAAACAGAAGTATTAACTCATGCCATTCGAAATTTTTGTACGCAAGTGGAAGCTCAAAAGATACATGATGTAAAACGACAATATACAGTGAGTGATTATTTACAAGTACGAATCGATACACATATGAAATATGAGGAAAAAAAAGTAGATTTAGAACAGAATGTAATCTTTCAGTTACAATTAACTGGGAATGAAAAAATATTAGATATTGGCTGTGCGACTGGAAAATTTCTTATAACATTACAACAGCAGAGGCACCAAGGTCTGCTTACAGGATTAGATCAATCCCCCACCATGATTCAAGAGGCAAAAGAGAATAGCAAAAATACAAAGAAACCTATTGAATGGGTAGTTGGAGACGCTACGAAACTTCCTTTTCCCTATAATTTTTACGATTGGGTTATTGCACGTCACATGTTGTATCATGTACCCGATGTCGAAAAGACTATTCGAGGGTTTAAAAATATTATCCGTTCAGATGGTGGTTTTCTAGCTACAACAAATTCCTATGCATCATTACCACGCATAGAAGACATGTGTAATCGAATGTTACTCGCATTTGAGTTACCTGAAAAGTTACCAACGGCTAGTCCATTTTGTTTAGAAAACGGTAAAGAACTATTGAGCGCAGTTTTTCCTATTGTTGAGGAAACTGTTATTCACAACTCTCTTCTTTTCCATGAATCTGCACCAATTATAAATTATATAGCAAGTATGTTTCCATCACTAAATATTCCAGATGATTTTAGCTTACATACAGAGATGAAAAAGTGGTTACAAGTTGAAATAGAACAGGATTTATCACATCATAACGGCATATGGCGCGATCCGAAGGCTGTAGCGGTTTATCGCTGTAGAAAATAATTAAAATGGTACTATACTAGCAAAGCTGTTTCTTCTAGAAAAAGACAGCTTTCTTTTATGCCCCTCCACGCTCTCCTAACCATTTTATAAAATAGTGCTCCACTTCCTCTACTAACTTTGCATCCACATTCAAATACGTGACTGGAAATTGTTCATACCAACTTTTTTCTATTTCTATTAATTTCATTTGTTCTTCAAATGTACTTCGTTGTCTTATATCATCAGATTCTTTTCTTTTTTGCAATACTTCCTTTGAAGCGCTTAAATAAAAAATGGCTTGTGAACGACATTTCCGTAACTCCCTTAATTCATTTATCATTTCCTTTTCCATATCCCAATCTTTTCCTATTAATTTTGGATAGTATAAGGTATAGAACTCAATATCTTCTGGTCCACGATCAAAGATAATAATGTCATCAGATAGCTGCTGAAACTCTTTTATTTTCGATTCAATGAAAAGCTTCTGATTTGCAATAAATCCTTCTTTTGTACCAATATCTAACTGCATTTCTTTCCTCTTTTGGACAATTGGATACGGATTTTCGTACACAATCCGCATCCCCCTTTGTTCTAACCTTTTCGCTAACGTTGTTTTTCCACTTGCCATAGGTCCTTGTAACGATATAATGTTCCTCATTTCCTTCATCCTTTTTATCCAAAAGTTGTTTATCATTTTTTAAACCTTTTATTCCAATGCTCTTTTTGTTCAATCATTAATCCATGCCTCCTTTTATTAAAGTTAGATTCCCTTAATCTTCTAAAGATTTATTAACAGCTTCAACAGCATGTATGAAAGCTGTATCAAATAATGGAACGCTGGAATCCTCTGGTTTAACTAGTAATCCAATTTCTGTACAACCTAATATAATTCCTTCAGCTCCGTTATCAACTAAGCGTTCAATTACCTTTTTGTAGTAGTCTCTTGATTTTTGACACACTTTTCCTAAACACAATTCTTCATAAATTACTTTATTTACAATTTCTCTATCATTTTCATTTGGTACTATAACCTCTATACTACTAGATTCTAATCGTGATTTATAAAAACCTTGCTCCATCGTATATTTTGTCCCAAGTAAACCTACCTTGTTAATTCCTTGTTTTTTCACTTGCTTAGCTGTAGCATCGGCAATATGCAAAATAGGAATATTGATTTTTTCTTTTATGTCCCCTACAACTTTGTGCATCGTATTTGTGCATATAACAATGAAATCAGCTCCACCTTTTTCTAATGAAAATGCAGCTTCCCCCAGCACTTCACCAGCTTGTTTCCAATCACCCTCTGATTGATAACGTTCAATTTCTTCAAAGTCAACGCTATATAAAAGGCACTTTGCTGAATGTAACCCTCCTAATTTGTTTTTTACTTCTTCGTTAATAACTCGATAATACTCTACAGTTGATTCCCAGCTCATTCCACCAATAAGCCCAATCGTTTTCATAATTTCCCTCCCTACAAAAAATCTTCTTCATTAATTATATGGAATTTTCAAAATTATAAGCAAGATATTTCTCTCCTTGTTTCCTTTTTCTATCTGTCTTATAATAAAAAACAGAGATTAAATTGAACGTATTTTTCCGTTATGTAAGCTTGAAAAACCAAGCTTACATTATTTTTTGCTTTTCCTTTTCTTTTAAAAGGAGTATACTATATAGGAACATATGTTCTTTTTACTACATACAGTAAGGAGCTTGAACAATGGTATACGACACACAGGTACGATCATGGAACGAAACATTAAAACAATTACAAAAGCGTTATACTGGAGAAGCGATTGAAAATCGCAAGCAGTTTGAAGACATTGAACTTATGACTTTCTTTCAAAACAACGAATATATTGCCCTTCCTACACATATTAGCGGCTTATCAACAGCACGCTTTACTTCTTATTCTATTTTCACTACAGAGGATAAAAATCGCAAAGTTGGCACGCTAATCATCGAATATTTCGAAGATGATACAGAAACATTCCGAATTGAACAATTATACTTTGTATAAGAAAGCTTGGCCAATAGGTCAAGCTTTCTTGCTTTCTATGAATCTCACTGCTTATAATAAAAAGAAAAGAATCGGTTTCTAATAACATAAAGGGGGAATTATGTTGCTTGAAGGATGGTTCAGTTGGTTTATTGTCATATGGACAGTTATTTTACTAGGGCTCATGTCCATTGGTGGATATTTTATGTTCCGAAAATTCTTAAAACGACTACCAAAAGAAGATGGCATGTCCATTTTAGATTGGGAACAACATTATATCGATGAAACGAGACATTTATGGAAAGCTGAGCAAAAAACTTTATTAGAAGAACTTGTCAGCCCTGTTCCAGAACTATTTCGTGACGTCGCTCGGTCTAAAATTGCTGGAAAAATTGGTGCACTCGCTTTAGAGGAACAAGCATCACAAATAACAGAAGATTTAATCATTAAAGGATATATTTTAGCAACTCCAAAACGAGATCATAAATTTTTAATAAAAAAATTAAAAGAAAAGCAAATTGACTACTCACGTTATCAATCGTTATTAGCAAATTGAACTATCCCCACCTAAAATCCTTACGGGTTTTTGAGGAAGGGGATTCC
>NZ_NTTM01000099.1:0-1431 GCF_002560985.1 Bacillus sp. AFS018417 | reverse complement strand
TGAAGTGAACCCAAAAAGTTAGACACATATTTTAAGCAGCTAATGAGGAATGAGTTCTGTATTGTACAGGGCTCATTCCTTTTAGTTTTGTTTTGATTCGATCATGATTATAGTAGTGAATATATTTTTCTAGTTCTAATTTAAAGTGTTCCATACTTTCGAATTCTTGTAAGTAAAGTAGTTCAGACTTTAATAAGCCAAAGAAATTTTCGATGACTGCGTTATCTAAACAATTCCCCTTACGAGACATACTTTGTGTAATTCCTTTTTCTTTCAATACATGTTGGTATTGTTTCATTTGATAGTGCCATCCTTGATCCGAGTGAAGAATAGGAAATTCACCATCTTTTAATTGTTGAAAAGCCTTATCCAACATCTTTGAGACTAATGGATAAACAGGACGTTTCTCTATGTTATAAGCAATAATTTCACCATTATATAAATCAAGTATCGGAGATAAATACAACTTCTCACCATGTATGTGGAATTCTGTCACATCTGTAACCCATTTCTCATTTGGCTTCGTCGCTTTGAACTCACGCTTTAAAATGTTTGGTGCGATATTGCCAACTTTCCCACGATATGAGCGATACTTCTTCATACGGACAAGAGATTTTAAGTTCATTTCGCTCATTAAGCGACGAACTGTTTTATGATTTAATACAATACCTTGATTGCGTAATGCCCATGTAATACGACGATATCCATATCGACCTTGATGTTTATAAAAGATCCGTTGGATCATTCCTTTCACTTCGTTATATTTATCTGGGCGCTCCATTCGTTTCACCCAATAATAATAGGTACTGCGCGGAATATCAGCGACTTTTACTAAGTCAATGATTTTAAATTCATGCCTCAACTCATAAATTATTTGCGCTTTGTCTTGTTCTGTGACTTTTCCTTTTCTTGAATTAAGGCATGTAACTTTTTTAAATATGCATTTTCCATGCGTAATCTCTCGATTTCCGCTTTTAATGATTCTTCTGACCCTTCTGGTTGATTTTTCTCTGGTTTCTTTTTCATAGATGGACGCCCCTTTTTCTTTGGTTGAAGAGCGTCAATCCCTTGCGTATCAAATAATTCCTTCCACATCCACACCGTGTTAGAGCTAGGAATATTAAAAACTGTAGTGGCTTCTAAAATGGACGCTCCTGTTTTGTTTATATAATTAAGTACATCCATTTTAAATTCAATTGAGTAATCTGTATATCCTTTTTGAAGACCCGCTAATCCATGTTCCCGAAACTTCGCTACCCATTTCTTTAACATTACTATATTCACATTATGCTTTTGAGCTGTAACTTGAAAAGATTCTACACCGTCAAGATAAGCGTGAACGGCAGCTAATTTGGTTTCTAAAGAGTATTTCGTCATAAAAAAACTGCACCTCCAATTGTTAGTCGTGTCTAACAATTGGGGGGCAGTTCA
>NZ_NTTM01000098.1:0-1447 GCF_002560985.1 Bacillus sp. AFS018417 | reverse complement strand
CAAAGAACTTGTCTGTCGCTTAATTGCGACTTCCTTATGTTAACATCTTTGTGTTTCAATGTCAACTAAGTTTTTTATTTCGTTTTCGCTTTCTGCTTTATTGTATCAGCGACTCCTACTATATTACACACTTATATACTAATAGTCAACATTTTTTATAAAATCTTTCTTACTGTTATTACAATGATCTAACCATCATTCATTATGCTCCTAGTTTCAACTTTTTAAAAATATTTTTCCTTTCTGTTGAGAATTAAGAGCTTTTTTTACATCTGAAAGTTGATACTGAGCATAAGGTCTTGTTAATATTAATTGTTTATCATGAATACATTGTATAACCTGATGAAATGTTTCATGCCATTTCCTTGTAGAAATTTGTTGATTCCAATGACGTAAATGAAATATGTTTGTATACACTTTCGTATTATGCATAATCTCTGTCCAATTCACAGGCACTCCTGACAAAAGACCTATCGTTAAAAATATTCCATTCGTACGAACACAGTAGGCTAAATTTGTACCCGATAATCCGCCAATAGAATCAATTGCTGCTTTAACTTTACAACCATTTGTCAATTCCATAACTGTTTCGTAGAGCGGAGCCGTCATTGTATTAATTACATATGAAGCACCCAGTCGAATTAATTCTTCTGTATAAGTATCATTACGTGTTACTGCAATTAAACGAAATCCTAAAACACGAGATAATTGCGCAAAGATATGACCAATAGAAGATCCACAAGCATTTACAATCAAGTCATCCCCCGGTTTTAATGCCAATACTTCTGTACAGATAACCCATGCTGTAATCGGATTAATATAAAGTTGAGCTGCCGTATAATCATCAATATAATCTGGGATTAAAACAGCTAGTTCAGCTGAAGATGTTACAAACTCTTGCCATGTACCTTCACCTCGCAGCGGCAATACTCGCTTACCAAGAAACCATTTAGAAACAGAGGGGCCTACTCCTTCTATAATACCAACCCCTTCATATCCCGGAATAGCTGGTAAAGAAATTCGATTAGAATATGCTCCTCTAATAGGAATTAAATCAGATGGATTAATTGGTCGGGTTTTCATTCGTACTAAAATTTCGCCAACACCCGGATCTCTAACTTCCTTATTCTCTATCTGCAAAACTTTTTGGGGTTCTCCAAATTCATAAAACTTAATACTTGTCGCTTTCAAAATAAGAAGTCTCCTTCACTCATTTATATAGATACGTTGTATCTTTATGTATCTCATTCATGTGAAGTTAATTTGCCTGTATTCTATGAATTTCAAGGGAATTATAGGTATGCTTTTTATTTCTTACACTTGAGATAGCTTCAACACTCGGTCTATCAATTGCCTTATTTAAAGAGGAAAAACAGTTTAGTAAGAAGAAAATACAGTATCTTAATAATTGTCTAGTTAATATATATACAAAAAAGACGAGTCATAC
>NZ_NTTM01000097.1:0-4837 GCF_002560985.1 Bacillus sp. AFS018417 | reverse complement strand
AAACTTTGCAACAGAACCATTTTGATTCTCTTAATAAAATGCTTGTTCTAATCATGTTGACCAGCACACCAAAAGGGGGTGTTTATTTACATGGGGATGAACGAGTAAGTTTCTATCACAACATTGCATTTTATGTTGTGGTAAATGAGGACATATGTTGTACAAAAAAATAGATACAAGCACAATAATATTGCTTGTATCTATTCTTTAAATCTTTCTCATATAAAAACTATAATATTATATAAGAGTTATTGTCTTAATCAATCATATTCTCGTTTTTCTGTTACTTAATAAAAATTTATGTCTGGCTGTTTTATAAAATTACTTAGCTCTTTTCGATTAACTCCACTCGTTAATTGTATGAAAAATAAATTTGTTATTCTTCCGATGGCTGGTAGAAATATGGTCCACAATATTCTTCATGAGTAAAAACATATGTCCATGTAAAATCCGCATCAACTACATAAACATCTTCTATATAACCGTTAATTTCCTTTAATATGTTTTCTGCCTTTAAACTTTTGGCATTTTCAAGTAATAATGCATTTTCTTTGTCTTGGTAAAAAATATAACAACCATTTTTCTTTACCTTATTAAATGCATCCCTAGCTTTTTGTTGTTCTAAACATGGAATTTTATTATAGCTAAAAACGTGCCATAAATGCTGATAAAAATAAATTTTGCTTTTTTGGGATTTGCTTAGATGCTTTGCAAACGCTTCTTCCCACTTTTTTTGAAGCTCTTCGCTTTTGTTCTTTAATTCAATGACTAGGATTCCCTTGGACTTTAACAAGTTAATCTGTTCCATTTTATTCGTCATACTTTCTCCTCACGCTATAATAAATTTGGATTTTCTAAGACTATCATATGTTTCTTCAACTGGAAAAAAGCATGCGAAAATAAGCATATCCTTCAGATTGCTTTTTGTGGCTTCGAATTCAATGGTTTCTAGGAATTGGAACCATGCCAAATAGTGATTAAGATATTTAGCTACAAAGTATCTCGACAACTACCTTACTTGGTTCTTGTTTGTAGATAGCCGTAGCAATGAAAGTACAAAACACAATATTAAAGAATTTCTATTAACATCATTTGTATTTGAAATGACTGATACTTATGATAGTCTACGCTTATCTGTTTTCAATACTAAACAAATGAAAGGTAAATAAAATATGCCTATAATTAAAAACGATATTTATATCGATGCACCAATCAATGTTTGTTTTGATCTTGCGAGAAACGTAGAAGTACACACAGAGACAACAAGTAAAACAAAGGAAAGAGCGATTGATGGTGTTACAGTTGGACTGATGGAAAATGGCGATACAGTTACTTGGGAAGCCACCCATCTTGGCGTAAAACAAAAATTAACAGCTAAGATAATAGAGATGGAAAAACCATATAAATTTACAGATGTTATGGTGAAGGGAGCGTTCCACTCTTTTACGTATACACACGAATTTATAGAAAGTGGCACAGGAACTATTATGAAAGATGCCTTTTCTTATAAATCTCCTTTTGGCATTCTTGGAAAAATAGCTGATAAATTATTTTTAGAAAAATATATGAGAAATTTTATTGTAAATCGTGCAAAAGAGTTAAAAAGGATAGCTGAAAAAAAGTGATGGAACCGCTTCATTATTTTTTTGAAAAAAATCAACATTAAAATTTAACAGAGCCATTATTTAAGTAATGTTTGTAACGCTGTTTCAATATCTGTTTCTAAATTATTTCTTGATGTATCATATAAAGTCCCAGTACCTTTAAAATAACCACCATAGTAATACCATAACTGTATGTAATCTGCATATTCATCATCTTCAACAGTAACATCATTAAAATCTATTATTATTTCAGAACGATATTCTTTTTCTAGACATTTCTCAGAATTTAAGTCTTCTATTTCATCTCCGTCAATATCCCTATTAACCCATATTTTTAGGTTTCGTTTTCCTTTTCTCTCAAATTCATTTATATATTTTTTTTGAAGAACTTTACTATATTCTGATCCTAACCTTTCTAATTCAACTATCTTTCTTTTTAATTCTTCATTTATCTCACTTTCAGAAATTAAAATGTACCTCTCATCTTCTAAATCATTCCCTTTATCTTTTTTAAATAACCTTTTTAATTTATCAAACATTCTTTCCCCTCCACCTAAAGATAATAATATATAAGTTTTCGTTTTTTTTATTGCACTAACGGGGCAGGTTAGTGCAATAAAAAAAACGAAATACCTCCTTTATTAAGATAACATATTCGGTTTATCTATTTTATAGACAGTTAAACTTTGTTTTAAGCCCACAATCTTTTCATTTTAGGGGGGGGGTTCGTTTTCTTAGCTTGATAGCGATGTATGGTGACCCCTATAACGTTCTTGATTTAATTTTCCGTTTCACTATCTTCGTCAGAATATGATATGAACGATTCCATCTCACTTGTCGCTTCGCCGTCTAATTGGTGTGATACACCAAACGTTTTACCTTTCCCGTCATTATTAATTGCAACGTTTATGTCATTTAACAACTTGGTCATATATTCATATGTTTTGCGCATGCTTTTACTGGTAGGTTTCCATTGCCCAACGAATTCTGTTTTCTCCACAGCTTTCCCCTCGGGATCAATGTTAGCAGTTCGAACAAATTGTTCATGCTCAATCCGGCCCGCAAGTGCTCGTAAGTTTTCAAAGTCTTTTTCAAGGTCTACGCCTTTAACTCGAATGTATCTGCCCATAACATATGAAACAGACTTCGCTTTCAGATAGTAATCGTATCCTTCATCAAAATTTGCATCGGCACCTTTCGGGTCTGGTTTTGAAAATTTATCGACTTCATATGCAATCCAACCTTTCGCATTTGTAGGAAAATCGACCGCAGCTCCATCACTATTCATTGATAAATCCTTCCATTCTTTATTCGGATCAGCAACGTTTTTAACCGCTTCTACTTTTGGGCTTGATTTCACCTTTTCATCCGATTTCGTCACTGCGCAAGCTGTTAATACGCTTCCTCCAACGACCATCGTTCCAATAGTGAGTAATATTTTAGATTTCATTTTGGCTCCTTCGCTTTCTCTCATAATCTTTTCTCATTTAACCGTAACATGTTAATAATTCTATCGTTTGAGGATGTATTATACACTCTTATTTCGCAGTAAATTATAGAAAAATACAAAAAATCAAAAAACCTTACGTTCAGTATACTTGACAACATAAAAAGATGATATGAATACCCAATTTCATATCATCTTTTTAAATAACTATTTTATTTGTTAAAGGACTTTATTATTTTTTAACTACTTTATTATTCGTACACATTACTCATTTAGTATAAAATTACACTTATATAAGAAAGGGGTGTAACCAAATGGCTTTTGAATCACTTCCTACTTGGTTTTGGAGTGTTTATTATATTTTTCTATTGTTAGCTTTTGTAACAGCTCTGTACAGCTTATTTAAGAAAAAAGAGAAGTGGTTGTCTGCTTCTGTTGTTTTGACTACCCTTCTTGTTCCATTTGTTTCCCTGCTTTATAGCATAGGACGACCCGAAGGAAAGAATGAAGCAGAACATTTGATTGACGAACTCAAAAGAGGAGAACCTTGGTCTATACTTGTCATTGTAGGTTATATGCTCATTCTCTTCTGGTTTATTCGTCCACTCATTAACAAAGGGAACCAACTGAAAAATAGCGAGATGTGAAGCGAAAAACGGATTTCCGATAATGAGACGTTATGTTAACCGAACATGAATACCATATACAGCCTACTTGTCACGTTTGCTGTGTTCATAATTAAAATCCTGTAAAGGCAAACTAACCTAAAAAAACTTTGGAGGAACTTATGAGACAGTTTATCGTGACATTAGTAATATGTATGACCATTGTTGTAAGCCCGTATCAAGCACAAGCAAGTGCATCAGCATCCCTACCATGCAGTGTTATACTAAATCCACTCAACAAAGCAGACAAGAATGCCAAAGGGGTTGCTTTGGTCTATAAGGTCAAGTTAACACCGAGTTTTCCACGAACAAATATAAGCATTCTGGGTGTACACCTACCTGACCCAAGCACTTTGGGTAATTACGATACATACGAAGGTTTTGCCTTCATTCCAGAGGAAATTAGTTGGCGATTCAAACTGTATCCTTCTAAAGAAGATGATGATCCTACTTGGGCGGGGAGAATTGACATTATTACGGCAGAAATGAAAGGGGTACAGATTCAAGTACGCCCATCCAATTCCAAGACGGAGAAATTAGGATTACCTGTTTTAACAAATAGTATCAAAGCCTGTAAATGAAGAACAGTCCATACAACTTCCAATAACGATAATTATGTGAACACGAAAGTCCCCCAGCTAAACAATCTGGAGGACTTTTAATAGTCTTCTAAATAGGCCCAGTACCAGCGTTGCTGTAACCGGGGGCAAAGTAAAAACTTAACGTTTTTTATTTTTAAAAGGTATGTAGGTTAAAATTAAGCATGCAAAACATATGACAGAAATGATAATTTGCTTCATTGCATCTCTCTCTCTCACTTTTTTCCATCTCTGATTAAGTATAACAGAAATGAATTCTAAAGGGGGGGACAACCAATGTACTAACATAAAACCCACGCTAAGGATTATTCTCAGTGTAACAATACTGAACGTTTATGTTACATGAAGTGCTTAAAAATAATAGATTCTATAACCCTTGAATTCGTTGTAACAAAATACTGTATCAAAAATTATTCGTAACATTATTAATTGAAACCCTTTTTGTTACTGAAAAACATGTATATATTAATAAAATTTGCTACTTTGCCCCTGGTTACAAGAACGCTGGTATTGGGCCTAATA
>NZ_NTTM01000096.1:0-1448 GCF_002560985.1 Bacillus sp. AFS018417 | reverse complement strand
CCATAATAAAATCCCCTCCAAGTAAAAGTGTAACATCCATGTGTATTCATGGTCTTTTTACACTGTCTACCTTAAGGGGATAATATCAATTTGGGTGTCTTTTCCTATTGAATTGATACTTCCATCCGCATAATTTTTCTCCATCTGCACATACTACAGTTAGGCTACCCCATGTACTTGCATCCTGTAGGCCTATTTTTCCCTCTCCAAGGGTGAGCAGTTAGCTTTTGCTAGCTGCTCTTTTATTAAGAAAACAAGACCTTTAATCTTTCTTACATATTTTCTAGAGAGAATGCACATTTTACCTATATGCCGTTCGAACTAGCGGCTTCACTCTTCTTGCAATGAGGAAACCATTTATCTAATGGGCAACCCATTGAACCCACAGGCAGGCAAAGAATCTTTGCCTGCTATTTTTTGTATAGCTTTTTTTGATTTGAATCATACTATTCGTGAGCCAGTTTACCAATACGAGTCATTTGAGCACTTTGAAAATCTTCCTAAGTTATTCTACTCCTCATAGGACAAGCAATTTAGCTTGTCCTGTTTGCAATTAAAGCTATATTTTTCATTTTCCTATTCTCTATATTTAAAATTTATTTTTTGTATTAAAAACAAAAGTTTGCAACATTATAAAAATGTTCCTCACTAATATGTGAGCACAAAAGGAGGATTTTAAAATGGACAAACAAACAGAGAAAAAAATTGAAGCCGTGGCACGTAAAGCTGCTGATTTGGAAGTTTCACAAGAGTTAACTAGCCTTAAAAATCAAATTCAACAGTTACAACATTCTTTATCTCAAGCATCTCAAGGGCAACAACAAGGGCAACAACCACAGCAAGGGTTACAACAGGCTAATCAACTAATGCAACAACTTCAACAATTTAGTCAACAATCTCAACAACAAATGCAACAAGCTGATCAACAACTGCAGCAAACTATTCAACAAGCTATTCAAACACTGAATCAAGGATTACAGTATCTACAGGCTAATCAAACACTAAGCCAAGTAAATCAAGCTATTTCTCAAGCTCAATCACAAATAGGTGGTCAACAAGGACAGCAAATGGGCGGCCAACAAGGGCAACAAATGGCTAATCAACAAAATCAGCAAATGAGCAATCAACAACAATTTCATTAAGATTTCTTCTAGTAACACAAGAAACAATACGTTTTCTGTATTTTATATAAAAATGAGCAAATTCCAATTTCTTTTTGTTAACTACTATAAATATTAGATAAAAATATACAAATTCTTAGAAGAGTACTTATATAAGTGCTCTTTTTTATATAGAGACTTTCTACAAAATAGTGCTTTCATTCAATCTTCTGCCATTCTCTTCACAGCAATTAACACATCATCCAATGTTCTTTTATCTCCTGTGATCTCTCTATCTGTTTCAGTATGCCAAACGATATTCTCTAATTGTCCTATTAAAAAAATGTT
>NZ_NTTM01000095.1:0-3779 GCF_002560985.1 Bacillus sp. AFS018417 | reverse complement strand
CACAGACCACTCGAAGGAACAATCAAGCAACTGATTCTCAAACGTCAAGGGAAAAGATGGTACGCTATTTTCTGTGTCGAAAGACAAGTGGTACCATCTGGTATCGATACCAATCGTGCGATAGGAATTGACGTGGGATTACATAAGTATGCCGTTCTTTCTAATGGTTCAGAGTTTGAAAACCCTAGATTTCTCCGTGAAAAAGAAAAACAATTAAAGAAAACACAGCGAAAACTTTCTAAGAAGAAAAAGGGTTCTGCTAACTTCATAGAACAAGTCGAGCGTGTTCGCAGGCTACATGAAAAAGTAGCGAACCAGCGCAGAGATTTTCTTCATAAACTCAGTTACAATCTAGCGAAAGATTATTCCGTTATCGTTGTAGAAAATCTAAACATTCGTAACATGGTCAAAAACAGAAAATTATCGAAGTCTATTTCTGATGCAGGATGGGGAATGTTTCGAAACATGCTTGCTTACAAATGCGAAAATCATGGCGGTGTACTCATCAAAGTAGAACCAAAGTATACTTCACAAGACTGTTCTTTTTGTGGGAATCGTGTGAAGAAGTCTCTCTCTATTCGTACTCACATTTGTACAAAGTGTGGAACGGTATTGGATAGAGACTATAACGCGAGCCGGAACATCTTACAAAAAGGAGTAGAAGAATTGTTTGCCACAAACTAAAGTCTACAAACTGTAGGGCAAGGTTATGTCCGAACAGTATAAACTACGCCTGTGGAGACTGTGTAAGACGCAGTGGGACACCCTACTATGCAACGGTCTATGAAATAGGAAGCTCCTTCTTCGATCAGTTCGTAGGGTGAATAAGGAGGGGTTATTCACGCTGATGCCACGTTTCAAAAATATTGACTTTCAGAAATTGTATTCATTAAGTTTGCGACTGCTTTGTGATTAGGTACCGCATCCACGAAAGTGATTTACGAGAGATATCAACCTCTATGTGAGTTGGGGAAAGCAATTAAGACCATTTTTTTATGTGATTATCTACACTTTGAGGAAGTCCGTAGAGAGATTAATGAAGGACTTAACACTGTTTAACATTGGAACTCTGTTAACAACTACATCTTTTACGGAAAGAATAGTGAAATTCTCTAGAAGATCAAGGAATGTCTGGATGGTCACTCCAATTGCTACAAAATTGTCTGGTTTACATGAAAACGTTAATGGTTCAGGGAATTCCCTATCATAACAATCAGTATTGGCTAAAGAGAATAGCCCCTGGAGACTTCAGGGGATTAATGCTTTTGTTCTACAATCGTGTAAATCCATATGAATCATTTAAATGGAATGAAAATAGGCTAGCTTTACTAGCCTACTTTATAATCATATATAGTATGGCACCTAATTACTTTTTACGTAAACAAATTCCATTAACACATATTTTCAATTTTTGAATGTTCAGTCTCGAATGATTCCATGACTTGAACCTAGCATTACTTCTTTCCCATTTTGATTGCGATATATTGACTTTATTTCTACCTTTTTAAAACCTTCCATTTGTTCAACATTTGTAAGAGTTATCTCGCATGTAATGGTATCTCCAGTAAAAACAGGTCGAATAAATTCAGTTACCATTTCTCTTGCGATGTAATTTACATCACCACCAATCTTCGTTCCTATACTTGCAGTTAATAAGCCTTGCACCATTAAACGGCCCTTTTCATCATGTTCAATATGATGCCTACCTTGGTCGCCTGAAAAACTTCCGAACTGCAAAACATCTTCTTCAGTAAAAGTTCTTTCCCATGTAAAAACATCACCTGTTTTAATAACCATATTCTTCTCCTTTGTTTTGAATATTCTTTATTTTTAATTTAGCACAAAAATGAATGAATGACCACTCATTTTTAATAGTTTCACTAAATTACATACATTAATTTAATAAGAAAAAATCCTGCATGAAACAGGATTTTTAATCATTTCTTGTACAAATTATTAAATGTTATTCAAAAGCCACAATATTTTCTTCTACTCTATTTAACCATTCATTTATTAACGAATGGAATAAAGCATCCTGCTCAATCTGTAAGTTATGTCCCGCTTTATCTAAAACAGCAAAAGTAGCACGAGGAAATTTATCAAGAATCTTCCAAGCATCCTTGTAACCTGTTACTGAATCCTGTTTTCCTAATAAAAAGAGGCTAGGTTTTTCATACAGGGATAACTGACTATCCACATCAAATGAAAAAGCATATTGCTCCATTATTTTTGTTAAAAACGCCTCATCTGCTATTTTAATACCTGATATAATCTCTTCAAGATAACGTTGCCAATTATTTTCGTTAAGTGCTACAAATTTCAAACTGAAATTCTCACGTTCCTCTGTACTTAACTGAGATAAAAACTTTTCATCTCGGTAAATAACAGTATGCAGAGGAAGCTGTCTCTTGTTTATATCTGGGATAATCAAAGGGCAAATAAATGCTGCTCCCTCTACTTTGTCTTTTCTCTTAGATATAACTCCTCTAGTTATGTAGCCTCCGTATGATTCACCTGCGATTAAAAAAAATTCATCTGGAATAATCGTATCTATAAATTTTAAAACAAGATCTAACATTCCGTCTGAGTTTTGAATAGATTCATGTCCCTTTGTTTGTCCCATGCCTGGTAAATCAATATAAATTCGTTTCCAACCTTCTCTTTGTTCAAAAACAGGCTCCATACAACCTGACATTAGTCTATGATCAGGAGAAAAACCATGAAGCATGATAATCGGTTTTCCAGAACCATAAGTCTCATAATAAACTTTTACATCCCCTATTAAGCATTCCATTATAATCCACCCCGAATTTTCAGTATTTAAATTACTATCAATAATATAAAGGTTCTATCTTTCCAAACAATTAATCTCATACTTCTTATTGTTAATTAAAATTTTTATTTCTTTACAACTTGTACACAGTTTACATAATATTGTTATGCGAAAAATTTTTCTTATTTTCTACGTGCTTACATTTTGCTTAGCTCTTCTATTCTTTTTCAAATAACTCCATTAACTCTATAATTGTTTGCGCCGATAAATTAAAACAAATACCTGCTGCTTCATACAATTATTTTACTGATTTGAGTGTTGCCTTGAAATTGAATATGATGTCGTTTTAATTATCTAATAGTCTAGACTGACGTTTTAGCCAATTCTAAAGCTTCTCACTACATTGAATCCCTGCTTGTAGCAGAGATTCAAATTGCGCTTGTAACGATTCTAAATAAACAATAACGAAATATTCAGTATTATATTTTTAAAAGACACCCTTTCATACAATATTCTTCGCAACAAGTTTCAAATGCTCAGCAGGAATAATTTGTTTGACCGTTTCCTGTAAATCCTCTGCCATCACTTCTTCAATATGTTCCAAGGCTACTTCTAATATACTGCATTCCATCGTTTCAATATTAAGTAGAGAATAATGATTATTTTTCTTTATCACTAAATATCTATGATTCTCTGTCACTAGTAAAGCACCTAACTGAATCCCTAGTATTCTGTTATCTTCAAATTTCATGTACACTCCTCCTGTCAATAAATATTTTACAATAAAAGGATATTAAAATGTACAAAAAAGGTTCCTAATTTTTTCAGAGAATCTTGCTTTTTTGCTGATACAGTACTTATAACATAAAGGGTTCTGGTGCAAACATTTTTTGAAGATATAAAGAAGTAAAGAGATTCCTAACGGAATCCGCTTTTATGCTGGAATACCGAATAGTTGATGAATGAGGTTCACTTGATTTTGGACAGACTTCTCTTGAGAGGTTTG
>NZ_NTTM01000094.1:0-6145 GCF_002560985.1 Bacillus sp. AFS018417 | reverse complement strand
AACTTTGCAACAGAACCATACTTCATGTAACAAAAATGAACGTTTATGTTACAAAACAGGCTACTTTGCCCCTAAACGCAGCTACGCTGGTACTGGGCCTAGAAAGAATAACGTTTTTTTGTACTTAGGGGTAGTGAAAATTCTTAAGTTGATGGGCATGGCGTCCTACCCCCTTTAGTAATGCGGATAAAGGACATTTTGATCCTGCGGAATGAAAATTTTGTCTTTGAATATCCATGATTTTCAAGATTAAAGACATTTAAGCTTCTATCTTAGACTGTTTTGTCTTTAATAAGCCTTATCAAAGACATTTGCCCATTTTAAAAGGCCGTTTTATCTTCGATAACCCAGCAATTTACATATCGAAGACATTTCGGCCTTGTCTTGGGGTTGTTTTGTCTTTAATGACCGCGGGGAGAGAGTTTTTCAGCAGTCTCGAACCGTCCCTATGCCTCATTATTGTCTGATGACATCAAAGCTTGTCCGCATCCGGATCGAGCCAATGAGTCCATCGGAAATTAGCAGTAGGGTCATCTCGCGTCAATCCTTTTGTATCGTTTAAAAGGGAACTCTCTTCCAAATCGGAGGAATCAAAAACCATAGCAGAAGCTGGAAGGGTTAGCCAATGCTTCAAACCGACGGCAAAGTTCACAAAATGTGAATGATCTAGACCAAGATGTTTGCGCCAAAGCGCGATTCGAAGGTCACGGGCGAACCTTCCTCCTGCAGCACGTTCAATAGGTTCTTCCGTAATACCTGCCATAATCTCAGTATCGTAAGTGTACCCACGATCGTCACAATTTGCAGACCCAACAGCCACGTACTGGTCGTCGACAATCCAGAGCTTCGAGTGTACAAACTCTCCGCACCAAGGTCTACGGCCAGAATCCGTTGTTTGTTTCAAACTGAACATACGCCACTTTTTGCGTCCTGGGTCGACTTTCGCAAAGTCGGTGCGAAATTCGTTGCGAACTCCAATCAGGTAAGGGAATTCCCCCGCACCTTTGTCCTCGAAAGCCTTTGAGTTTCCCATAAGGATAAGGAGGAATTTGAAATTTGGCTCCTTTAACTTTTCAACCAGCAAATCCTTCACACGGCGACTGACGAGGTATTGATCTTCGATATAAATGAACTCTTTTGCATTAGTGATTCCATTTTTGACAAGCTGCCAAGCAGATTGGTCGGGGTTTTTAAACCGATAAGAGTCCCCCGGTTTGAACTTAGCCAGGTTGGGAAAGGTTCGGCCAATCGAAACAAGCATTCCTCTAGGTTTGACTTTTCCTCCTGGTACTGTGCATGTGTCCATAACCTCCGATTTGGAAGCTGCGACTCTTATAAAATCCTGCCTAACATCATCTGGATTCATTTGAAATTTGGCACTATCCAGCTCGGGCGTTGACGGATGATCCATCCAGCGGTCCCGAAAGATGCTTAGGGCCTCCGCTGCTGATGGACCGTTTAAACGAACATGTACATCATGTAATGGCATATTCCCAAACACGTTGACCCGTGTTTTGTTCACATCCATCCCACCAAGGAATGCGACAAGACCAAAGACCCCACTGACAACAATTAGTTTCTGGTGGTGAATGTTAGGTAACCATAACCTATTAGGTAATTTCACCTCAATTAATTTAGCGTCCTCGAGGGCTGCACCGTTTGGCAGACTGTTGATGAAGTCTGCTATCTTTTTGTTGTCGCCATCCCGGCCCTTTAATGGAGAATTCCAAAATAAACCCCGGACTTGTGCTTTCGTATTTTTCAAATAATCTTGAAGAAGTGTGTTCACCGGCGGGTCACCAACAAGTGGATTCTTCATAGGCGTATCCGGTTCATACCACCAGCCGACTAGATATATTCGATGGTCGGATGATATGGCTGTGGCCAGAGCTTCAGCGATATCATCGAAAGCACAGCGGCCATAGATATAGGGCACGACTACATTACCTGTCGAAGGTCTCGGTGCACCGTCAAACCATTTCATTGCATTTTCAGTTAGACGCTTCCACTTCATTCTTTCGTTAGGCCATCCCAAATCTATTCCCTGAGTTGGAAGTTTTGCAATTTCTTCAGCATCCGTACTACAACTGTTCGTAAATGGCTCCCCCGGTTTTGTAATTTCACTACGTGCAGGCACCGTCGGCAGCAATGGCCGTTTAGGTGGGATTATTGCGCCGGGGATGGGCTTGGCAGGTGTCACATGATCCTTATTTTCCATCTCGAGCCACCAAAGCATGTATCACCAATAACCAACTAAAATGGAAATCAACTGCTAAGCCTTTGTTTATCCTCATCTTCATTCCTCCGTATTTGATCCTACATTGATTGCATCAGCTAATTGCGAAAAAATGTAAATAAAATCCCAAATAATATTGAGAATTATTTTTTGCAGAGTAAGTAAAATCCTTCCAGACAACGACATATTCATAAATTGTGGTTAATTAGGCTCTTTTATACGTCAAACATACTTCTTTTATATCAAAAGCTAAGCCGATTATCCTATTCCACAGGATAATCGGCTTAGAATATTTTTCAGAAAAGTCATTATGAATTTAAATCATTAGGGTGATATTCTACCGCAACAATCTGATCAGTTGGCAATACCGAGATCCATTGACTAAACACCTCATTTGCATCCAATCCGGCATCAAAACCGCCTTTCAAGTGATCGAATCCGTGTTCGAAGACTTTCTCCGTCGCCAATACATTCTGAATATCCTCATTCTGCTGTTGCAGCCGGTCTGCTATGATTTTCAGGACCTCGCCCATTTTCATCCCCTGAAACTCTGGTTCTGTCCCTAAATAGCTAGTGTCCCAACCATCCTGGTCATGCCCTTCGATGGACTTTAGCCAATTAAGAGCTGCGTTTTCCCTGCCAGGACGAATTGGAATAACCGCCTTAACCCAAGGTGCATTTAAGAACGCATTACGCAGGTTATCGCCGTCAAGCTGAAGCAGCCATCCTAAAGAACTTCCGAGTGGAGCGGGGGCTGAGTCTTCTGTAATCATATAGTTATCAGGCCGGTCTTCTCCACCCCAGCTCACAATATTCTTATCAGTCAGATGAAGAGTTTTCATGTAATCTTCCGTAATCTTATTAAGATCATGATGGCTTTGATGAAGACGCGGCATCCACCACTCAGGGGCTACAAAATACATCATACTATCAACGTCAAAAATTGATCGAATGACCTCAGAACGAATGTGGCTTAGCTTTCGGTTGTCAGGCTGCTTCCAACTATCTAACATTAAACGTTCAATCAACTTGCGGTAAACAACAGTACGTTCTTCTTCACGCAGGTCCCATGACGGTCGTTTATTAATGGCACTCGCATCCTTAATACGTTTACGAATTTCTTCTAAATAAGATTTGTATGCTAGACGATTTTTCTCTGCATCGTAGTCCTTCTTTGCATTTTCATTTAGATCTTTTACTCGTTTAATCTCATCAGCAGTTGGGGTAAAGAAAAGATCAAATTCCAGATTCACCACATTTTCCCCACCAAAGGCTACGCGTTGGAGAATAATGTTAATAGTCCCATCAGACTTTGCCTCTGCTGCACGAAGGATTGCCATCTTACCTCCTTGGACACCCGTCATCCTTATATCATCCGTTTTAAAATCGTAGCCACTTGGAACATCTACTTTAAATGATTGTTCGATGACAATTTGACTATCATCATCGTCCTCGTCGCCTTTGATAATACCCAGCTGAGGATTATTTGGATCACCGCCTGCATGCCCCTGGTATTCATATTGCGCCCGGTTGTTAGAGTAATTCAGTACAGGTTTAAACGGAAATGGGACAACCCATTTTTTGGTTATCGTAGTCGGATCAGGTATCTTGTCAGGTTCTTTTAAAGTTGAAAGATCAGGTGATTGAGCGATATGTACCAACTCGGACAGCCCCAGTGTAGTGCCAGGGTCATCGACAAACACCTGCCAACATAGACGAGTGCCTATATCTTGCAGCTGCACGCCTACTCTTCTCATCTTTCGTCTTAGTTCGTAGTTCACAAGATTTGGCGATGGATTAGTGATGATATGTCTCCGACTAGTTGTATCTGTCGTTTCAGTGACCATTCGAAATGTCGACTTATAGCTCTGTTTAATCTGACTCGATACCTTCTCCGTCTGCTCCCGATTCTGTTTGTGAATCGTCTCTCGTGTGTTTTTCCGGGTAGACTCCAGTCCGAAATTAGCAGAGACGCTCCCTTGATAAACACAAGTATTGACTGTATTGTTCTGAGAAATCCCCAGCTTGGTACTGTTGCTATTTTCTTCTTTGACAGCTTCACTAATTTCATCCTGTCTCTTCAATTCGCTTTCAGAGCTAGTGGTGGTCTCACTAAATGTTTCAGTAGAACGCTCTATCGTAGTTTTTCGGGTACTGGTCTCATACATCTCAATCGTTGTACCCGGTGCCAGCCAAACATGTTCCACTGGCTCGCCAAGGAATGTCCCCAGATTAAAGAAGTATTGGCGGAACAAGTGAACGAGACCAATGGGTGACAAAGCCCCACGGTCGTCTCTGGGGTCAATGCCAGCCAAAGGATCTGTAGGACGCAGAATGTCGCTCAAAGGAGGAACTTTCTTTACTTGGAACAGTTTGTTTAAATCATTCTGGTTATAGCCAGGCTGTCCCTCAGCATGAAATATAAGAAAGGTAGCAATCTGTGACTCGTACTGCATCAATTCCAAATGCGTCTTTTTGATTTCAGCCACCATCGCTTCTGTAAGGTGTCTTTCAGGTGCTCGTAAAATGGCCTCCTCATAGAGACGCCTGCGGTGAATATCGTTAACTTTTCTTAAATCACCATGCACTTTATCCATTAAATTATTAAAATCAATAATCGTAAGCCATTCACTGCCTGATGGAAGTTGACCGTTATGCGCATCAACAAATTTTTGTACTTTATCCTGGATTAGTTTCAACAACTCGCTTTTCAAATCTTTTGCGAGAAGGACCCTATAGGGCGATAGTCCGGAACCGGGCTGTAATGGTTCAGCAAGCATTTCCCAAATATCGTCTGGATTGATTTTTTCAGGACCAGGTTTAATGTTTTGATCAAGAATAACTTTAATTTGAGGGTCAATCATAGGGCCGGCCTTTTGAAGCCATTGTTTCGTCATACGAGACTCCCACCCTAAAAGGGGCTGATACACGCCGTAAAGTTCACTGGCGTATGGTGGAATGCCCTTATATTTATCAATATCTTTAAATAAATCAAACATACGGATTCTCCTTTGCTCGTAATAAGAACTCAAATTTCCACAAGGAATTGCCAATCGCAATTATTATCTATCCAACTAGTCATAAGTAAACCAAGATAAATAAAAACAATTACATTGAACCAGTCATACATATTTAAAGGAAAAAAGTAGAAGTTGAGAAAAAAGGAGATCGAGTAGAAATCGTCACGTATTGGAGAAACGAAAAGACAACGAAGTTTACCTTACCTTTGGAACTTTTCGAGAAAATCTCCAAAGATATAATCAACCAAAAGGACATGCTGTGACCCTTCTCCAAGCGGGAGGGGTTTGCTGTGTAATGGAAGGAGGTTCGGTTATGATGAGGATAAATACTTGGAATATCGCTCCGTTTATTATGGCAATTATCGGATTCATATTTAGCCTAAAATTTCAAGATATGACGTATTGGGGACGAAATGAACCAGGAGTAGTAGGTACATTCAGTATGACATGGTTTTGGATTGGAGTAGGCTTAAAATATGTCTGTACCATTACATCAATTATTCTTGTATTCTTACAGGCCAAAAATATAAAGCGGGGTACAATGAGCAATATTTTGATGTCTATTAATTTACTCATAGTCATTATAACACTGCTTTGGACAATATTTGTTGTCATAGCATGGTTATAATGACTTTAAGAACGACTTCCGCTAACGATAATTATGTGAATGAGCTGTCCATATGGGCAGCTTATTGTATTTTTTGCTTAGCGTGGTTTTTTTCCAAAATGCTGGCGGTACCCCTGATATCATTATGTTCAATTTTCTTTTTTAATATTTACAATATTAAATCTATTATTAACATTTCTTTAACATAGAAAAGGTATGCTTTAACTGTAATACATAATTAAATAACGAGGAGGAATTAGATTGAAGAAAGTTTTAAAATCC
>NZ_NTTM01000093.1:0-5405 GCF_002560985.1 Bacillus sp. AFS018417 | reverse complement strand
CCAATCTATCATTTATAAAGTGAATCCAGAAACGCTGAATGCACAGGAAGTATTTCGCACGAATGACCACATTGGGGGAATAGTTCGTAATGAAGAAGTAGGAGCTTTAAAAGCTGTAAGTTGGGGTTCCAGAACGTTTTATGAGTTTAATGAAAAAGGAAAAGTACTTCAAAAATCAAATAATACTAGCCACTTTATCGATTATCAGGACTGCGAAAATGTAGGAAAAAACAATATGATATGCAGTGGTATTACTGAATTGCCGGGATCTTCAACTGCTAAATATGAATTAGGTGGACTAGCCTTACTAGATATGAAAACAATGAATACTGTTCATGAACTACCAATTCCTTTGTTTTCTCCTCAGGGACATGTTGTAACACGCAATCCAGTATTTCTTGAAAATACAAAACAGGGAATAAAAATGTACGCTGTTCCTGATGATGATCAATCTAATATGCTTGTTTATGAAACAAATATTAGTAAAAAATAATTTTTTGATGAAAACTTTGATGCCAAGCATCAAAGTTTTCTTTACAAGTACTCTCTTTCAGACATAAGCATCATAACATTTACGTGAACTACCCGCCACTTAACACTCTTACAAGCTGTTTAAAGTGGAGGCTCACTTTTATTAGCTGACTAAATTGAATAGGCTCCCCTCTTATATCCAAAGGGTTCTTGTATATGTGTCTTACCTACAAATTTCATTCTTATTGTACAGATAGAATAATGATTATCCCAAATATAACTAGACCTAAAATCCAAGAAGCAAAATTAACCCCACCATTTGTTTCCAGTGTAGCTTTGAAATAAAGTTTGATCAAAAATACCCCACAAGGCCTAGTACCAGCGTTACTGTAACCAGGGGCAAAGTAGCAAATAATGATTTATTATTTCTACTCTGTTCCATTCATTTGTATTGCTAATTATCTTTTTGTTGTATTTTACGATACAGCGTCATCGAGAGATACCCGCTTTTTCTGCAGCATCCGTACGATTCGTTCCTTGTTCTATAAGATATAAAGCATAATTTACCTTTTCTTCATCGGTTTTTGGTCTCCCAGGATATTTCCCGCGTTTCTTTGCTGCCATAATCCCTTCTTTTGTCCTTTCAGAAGTTAAATCTCGTTCAAACTGAGCAATTCCTGCAAAAACAGTAAAGAGCATTTTTCCATGTGCTGTAGTTGTATCAAGCCATGCCTCTTTTAGACTTTTCAAGTTTGCTCCTTTATGAGAAATAAGTTCAACAATCTCAATTAAATCTTTAGTAGAACGTGAAAGACGGGTCAAATCTGTAACTACTACTCAGAGTGGTATAATCAGTACTTTAAATTTGAGCATATAGAGAAAGAAATAACTAAGGAGATTTCAAAATTTAGTGAAAAAGCGGAAAAATATTCACCAGAAAAATTGGTAGAAGAATTTGCGACTGGCCTTAAAATAGAAATCCCCACAATAAAGCACGTTGTTCTAATTCCTTCTCTTCACTTTCGTCCGCTTCATACTTTTAGTATTTTTAAAGAAAAAATGTTTGTGTGGTACCCTGTAAAGTTCAAAGAATCAAGAGAAGACATATTTAACATTTCAAAAGCCCTTGCAGATCAAAAACGTTTGGAGATACTTCAGTTTCTTTCAAGGGATAAATATAAGTTTACGGATATTTTAAATTATATAGGCGGAGCTAAAGGGAACCTCCATCATCACCTTATGATATTGCGATCAGCAAACCTTATACGCGTACATCTGTCTAGTAATAATCAATTTTATCTCAGTACACGTACAGAATTTGCGATTGAATTAAAGGAGAAAATGATAGATTTTATTCAAAATGCTGATGCATAGTATTGTTTGTGAAACCAAGTCCTAAATATTTAAGAATAATGGAATAAACAAAAGCCGATTATCCCTTAACGTACAGGAAATCGGCTTTTTCTATGTGGAAAATTGCTTAGCGTACGAAATTCGCGTTTTGTTGGTGCTACCCCATCGCCATCAACCTAATATTTTTATGTACCCCAAAACGAAATTTTTATCTCTTGACAGTTATTTATGTAAATTTAGCTCGTTTTTTTATTTTGGAGAACAACCAAATCCTTAAGTTGATGGATGTGCAACAGAACCACCCTCTCTATATTTTTTCAAACTTTGCAACAGAACCTTTAGAAGTATAATTTTTTCTGCAATTAAACTGTAATGAAGTAGTAACAACATCTTCAACTAATTTTCCATGTATTTTAACTTCGCTTAGAAATATTTGCACCAGAATCCAATTTTATTTTAATATTAAAAGAGATAAATTAAATTGAATGGAGTGAATATTATGGCAAATGTACTTGTAATAAACTTTCTTGGGGAAGGTCATGTTAATCCACTTTTAGCTGTTGTTAGGGAGTTAATTCAACGCGGAGACAGCGTTGTTTCGTATTGTATTGAGGATTATAGAAAAAAGATCGAAACAACAGGTGCAGAGTTTCGATCGTTTGAGAATTTTTTCTCACAAATTAATTTTATGGAACGAGTACATGAAGATGGTAGTCCTATTATAATGTTATCTCATATAGTGGAAGCAACAGAACGTATTGCTACTCAAATTATAGAAGAAACAAAGGGAGAAAAGTATGATTATATGATATACGATAATCATTTCCCTGTAGGACGTATGATAGCCAATATTTTACAATTACCTAGCGTTGCTTCATGTCCAACTTTTGCTCTTAACCAATATGTTACTTTTAATGATGCGCAAGAATCAAAACAAGTAGATGAAACGGATCCATTATACCAATTTTGTCTAACAGAAATGGAAAGATGGACAAAACAATATGGAATGAAATTCAACAGTCTATATGACATTATGAATCACCCTGGTGATATTACAATTGTATATACTTCTAAAGAATATCAACCATATTCTGATACATTTGATCCATCATATAAATTTGTTGGTCCATCGATTGCTACTCGTAAAGAAGTAGGAGATTTTCCTATTGAAGATTTAAAAAATAAAAAAGTTATTTTTATTTCTATGGGAACAGTTTTTAATGAGCAACCAGGGTTATATGAGAAATGCTTTGAGGCTTTTAAAGATATAGAAGCGATCGTTATATTGGTTGTTGGTAAAAAAATAAATATAAACCAGTTTGAAAACATTCCATTTAACTTTAAATTATATAATTATGTTCCGCAATTGGAAGTATTGAAACACACGGATATATTTGTTACGCATGGCGGAATGAATAGCTCGAGTGAAGCGTTATATTTTGATGTACCATTAGTTGTGATTCCAGTGACAGGAGATCAGCCTTTAGTTGCGAAACGAGTAACAGAAATGGGAGCCGGAATAAGGCTTAATCGTAAAGAATTAACTTCTAAATTGTTACGTGAAGCTGTACAAAAAATAATGAATGATGTGACATTTAAGGAAAATAGTCGTAAAGTTGGAAAATCGCTTCGGGATGCTGGAGGATATAAAAAAGCTACTGAAGAAATTATAAAATTTATGTCTAATCATCAAACGTCAAAATAATATAAGGATTCGACCAAGGTGGTTCTGGTGCAAAAATTCTATAAAGCTTGGACATGCTGATACTATTACTCTAAAAAGGTGTGTGATCGGTATGGAAAAGAAAAATTTGTTCAAATGGAAGCACTATCAGCCTGATATTATATTATTAATGGTAAGATGGTACCTACGGTACAATCTAAGTTTTCGTGATTTAGTGGAAATGATGGAGGCGCAAGGTTTATCCATTTCTCATACAACGATTATGCGTTGGGTTCATCAGTATGGTCCTGAATTGGATAAACGAATCCGACGTTACCTCAAACAAACAAATGACTCTTGGAGAGTCGATGAAACATATATCAAAGTAAAAGGTCAGTGGCTGTACCTGTATCGTGCTGTTGATTCGAAAGGAAGCACAATCGATTTTTTCCTAAGCAAAACAAGAGATCAGAAGGCTGCAAAGCGCTTTTTCAAGAAAGCTTTGCGGTCTTTTCATATTTCAAAGCCTCGTGTTATAACAGTCGACAAGAATCCAACTTATCCTATAGGGGGTCCCACCACACATCCATCAACTTAAGGTATATTTTTATACAACATGTGGTCTTTTCACGTAGTCTTTTATTATCTTTTATAGATATCATAAAAGTAGGCACATCAAATAAACCCTGACGGGTTTCAAATTTTTCGCTATGCTACCTGATGAGCAGAAGTGGTATACTCATAGACAACACCCAAAATATCAAAGACTGTTTTTTTCTCATATCTGTGAGATTTTCGTCCGTTTCGCTGTAGGAGGTTAAACAGACGAAGGAGAATCTTTGATAATTCTTGGGTGTTTTTATGTAATGCTTGATGAAAAAGTAAGAAATAATCTTTAATTATGTACATCGCTTTATATTCACTTAGCTCTTTCTGTTTCTTACGTAACAGGAGTTCTCTCATTTTAAACATAGTAGAAGAACATAATAGGATACTAATGAGTTGTCCATAAAGGTGGCATTCTAATCGCTCCTGTTTAATAGATTTACAACGATGAATTTGAAACCAAGATTTCCATATTTTAAATAACAGTTCAATTTGCCAACGCAGTGAATATAAATCATAGATTTTCTCTTTTGGTACCCATTCCGTAGGAATGTTTGTCATATATACCGTAATTCCTTGTAAAAGTTTCGTACGCTCTGTATATGTAATCCCTTTTTTCTTTTCGCGAATAGCTCGATCACGTAGGCGTTTCTGTTTTTGCTCCTCTGTACATCTATAAGTAGGTAGTTTGTCTTTGCTCCCTACATATACATCATGTAATTCATACACTTGGCCAGGGTGTAATTGGTTCATGATGTCTTCCAAATGAATTTGTATATATACCGGTCTCAATTGAGCAGGTTTTCTTTTAAATACCACTGTTTCGAATTCTTTTCTATATATTTTAGTTGGTAATTTAAGACGTGATAAATAATACCCTTCCTTATCTTGGATAGACTTAAAGTCTTGTAAACGAAAATATCCCAAGTCACGAATATATAGTTCATTCTTTTGTATCATGCCTATTCGAGTCGCCCGGTTCTGTTGCAAAGTTTTTTAACAGATAGAAAGTTAGGTTGAGTACAGCTGAATCTTATGCAATTGTGAGTAATTGCTGTAATTCATTGTACGTTGAAAAAACGAAGTTTGGCTGCAAACTTCGTTTTCGTTTATATATAGCATGAATCGTTTCGATTCCTTTCAAGGTGCGCGAAGCATGGCGAAGACTTTGGAATCCTGCAGATTTGGCAAAGCGGCGTTTTACATGTCTATGGTCCTGTTCTATGAGATTATTCAAATGCTTGATTGTACAATGAGTTGTATGTTTATAAAAGCCTTGTTCCTTTAATTTTTTGAATGCACAAAGTAATGC
>NZ_NTTM01000092.1:0-3880 GCF_002560985.1 Bacillus sp. AFS018417 | reverse complement strand
CTTGACGGGGATAAGTCCAATTTAGATGTCCTAAACTTACTAATAAAGCTATGAACTTCTTGATAAATTAGTTAATCCTTTTAAGAGAAAGAATATACTTAACGCCCAAAGAAATCCAGATCCCGCCACTTTTAATGAATTGTCTTCAGAGACCATAACTCCATCCATAAAGTTTCCAGTTAGCAAATTAATAAAAATAACCATCCCATAACCAAGAGTTAAAAAATGTAGCATAATCCAAATATAACTTTTCTTTTTATATTTTATCCATAAATACAATGTATATAGAATTGCAATACATATAACAATGGAGAACCCTACTATTAAATATGTACGAACTCCTTCTTCAATGGGCATGTACATATATTTATCACCTCTCTATTTAATTTTTCTTCATAATAGAATATTTTCCTTTATTTTGAAATTATTCAAATCACAGATTCTTCTTTTCATTCCATTCGTAAAAGTATACCTTTATAAGAGATACCGCCACATCGCTATCAAGTTAAGTAATTTATTATTCCCCAAAACGGAAAAATAAGCTTAATTCTCATATATATCCGCAAAGATATAAAATTTTCGTTATGGGGGTACTTTGAAATCTTAGCTTGATGGTGATGTGGCGATACCCCTACATCAAAAAAAGTTCTATCGAAATAGATCACTCATGATAAAATGGAATTAAAAGGAAAGAGAGTGACTTAATGAAATTAAAGATATTTTTCATAAGTTTATTAGTAATATTAAGTATAGCATGTGTATTCTTTGTACAAAAAAAGGATGTCATTTTTCAAGAAGGAAATCCGATACCATTCGCAATTGCTATGTCAAAGATGATCTTTACAGATAAAAATATAATGGAAGTACAAACTAACGATACTCGCTATACCTATTTAGTAAAACGAGGGGAGCTAGAGCCCTATATTGAAATGAGAGAGCAAGATGGATGGGAATTTTTAGAGAGAGATATATACAGAAATTCTTTAGCTTTTCAAAAAGGAAATATGACAGAGAGCGTTCCTTACAGATATTTCACACGGTATTATACAATCATTGATTCCCAATACTAATAGATACATTGACTTCCGTTTTCAAGTTTTATGTTAAATAAAAATAGAACTATATCTAAACATAGAAAGGATCTATGAAATGTGGAAAAAATTTATTAAAGATATTTCCTCCGATTACATTTTTAAAAATCCTGCAAATATAAGTGACTTAGAACAACTAGAATCAATTTTTAAAATAAAGCTACCTACTGAATTAAAAACTTTTTTAAACGAAACAGATGGTGTTTATGGAGAATACGGATGTCCATTGATTTGGTCTAGTAATCAAATCCAACAAGAGAATATAAACATTCGAAGTCACAAAGAACTTAATGATTTCTGTATGACTTTTGAATCTCTATTCTTCTTTTCAGATGCCGGAAATGGTGATTTGTTTGCGTATGCTGTAACCAAGAACGGTACTATTGAAAAAGGTGATATTTATGTTTGGAATCATGAAAATGATAGCCGAACTTGGGTTGCACCCTCATTACAAAAATTCATTGAATGGTGGAACCAAGGCAAAATTACTATTTAGTGAACTTACTCTCAATAATCTTGATTATGTGAACAAAAAGCCCCTTCAGATCCAATAAAGGGGCTTTTATTGTTCCATTAAAAAAATGTATTAGACTGAACTTTATTGATACAATCATATTCTTCCTTCTATCCTCACCTTATCTCATAAAATAAAGATTTAGATTCACCATTATTGTGGATTTGAAATAGAGTTACGATGCTTATAAAAAAGATGCGACGTTTAAAATAAAGTCGCGATATTTGTAAAAAAGTCACGATGTTATCCCTTTAAATCTGATCATCAAAGGGATATTTTTTATGTTTAAATTTGCAACTGATTGGTTTGAATGTAAGCACTAGAATGTTTATAAAAATTTTCGCGGTTTGAAACTATTCAAAGCGTACATTTTCTGAGATTTCTTTAATCTTGTCCCCATTTAAAATTTGAATTTCATTCTCTTCTCGTTTGATAATCCCTTTCTCTGTCCAGTCCTTTAGTATTCGATTTAGATGTCTTTTTGTAGTACCAATCAATGAGGCAACATCATCTAAAGAATTTGTTTTTATATATTGATTTAAATGTGATGGGGATTCAACCGTGCATAAATAAGCAGCTAAACGTACACTGACTGGTGAGAGTGTATTTACTCTTGATGAAATGGTGCAAGTTCGTAGCTTATAGGCTAGCTCTTTCAATAATAGTTGATTAAATTTACTATCAAATTTTAAATGTGCTTCGTACACTTCTAAGGGGACAAATAATACTTCGCATGGCTTTACTGCAATACAGTTTGATTCAACTAAGCAATCTGCAAAGATTTCGATATCGCCCATAATCGCTGGTTGTTGACAATAGCGTAATAGTAACTCTTTGCCGGTCACTTCTAAGTTAGAAACCATATACCTTCCTGAAAGTAAAAAATAGATGCCATCTATCTTGTCCCCTGCTTTTAAAATAAATTCATTAGGTTGAAAAGTGCTTACAGAAAGGAACGATATTAGATCTTTTGTAAAAGTATAGTGATAAATAGATTGAAATAGATTTTGATTCATTTTTTCCTCCGAGACATCTGTCCTTTATTGGTCTTATTTATTTTAATATAGTTATAGTTAATTAATAAAGAGGAAGGGGATTTAAATGAACTTTGTATTCGATTTAGATGGAACACTTTGTTTTGACGGCAAAAGTATTGATACAGAAATTATTGAGGCACTTCAAGAATTAAAGTTAGAAGGGCATCAAGTGATTTTTGCCTCAGCTAGGCCGATTCGTGATTTAGTACCTGTCATACCAAAAAGCTTTCATGAAGGTTTATTGGTTGGAGGAAACGGTACATTTACTTATGACCATGGGCAAATTCAAGTGACACATTTTGAACAACAACTTTTAGACAAACTCATTGCAGTTATTCATCAACATCAATTAAAATATTTAGCAGATGGTCAGTGGGATTATGCCTTTACAGGTGATATTGCACATCCTATTTATCGAAATATCGATAAAACCAATTCAACGAACATACCGTTGGAACAATTACTGCCAGTCTGCAAATTAGTTTTATTCCAACCAAATGAAGAAGTGTTAGAAGTGCTTGAATCATTTCCAGTCACAGTTACACACTATAAAACTGAGCATGCTATCGACATTAGCCCTCTAGGTATTAATAAAGTCAGAGGACTACATATGTTGAACATTCAACAATTTATTGCTTTTGGGAACGATAGTAACGACCAATGCTTGTTTGAACATGCAGTACATAGCGTATGCGTCGGGAATAATAACGTGAAACGTTATGCGAAAGAAAACATTGAACGAGCAAATGTAGCAGGGAAAATTCGAGCATTAATGGGAAAGTATCGTGTAGGTGAAGGAGATACATCTAAGCTTGTTAAATATTAATAAGGCTTTCAATAAGGTTTAAAATTTTGTAGATACAGTTAGATAAACTTAATTAACTATCGAAAACTTCATTATTTTAATCAATCTTATTTATAAAAACTAAATCCAACTCAAAATCAAATCCACCCATTTTGATCAATCTTTTTTCAAAGTGAGTGGGTTTCTTCTATTACAAAATCAACGTTTGCAGCATACTTTTAATCAAACTTTATTCAAAAGCTACAATTATATGTTATGAATAGACAATGGATCGTATTAAAATAAAGTATTAGACTAAATAGTAGATATGCGATTTTTATACGGGCAATAAGGACAATTCTGAAAAAACATACTTAATAAAACAAGTATGTATACATTCTTGCATAAAGCTTTTAAAAGAGAAAAAGGCTTAATGTCCTATTAAAAAAATGTT
>NZ_NTTM01000091.1:0-7725 GCF_002560985.1 Bacillus sp. AFS018417 | reverse complement strand
CCTTAAGGGGATAATATCAGCACCACATGCCCATCAAGCTAAGGATTTAGGACTACCCCAAAACGATAATTCTGTACAAATTGCTCAATTTTATCGTTTTGGGGTAGTTCATTTGTGTTAAGTTGATGGCGATGTGGCGGGACCCCATATAGTACAAATTGACACTGTATCTAAACTGATCGTTTTTGTTACTGTAAAATCATTGGTTTTTCCTAAGAATTAAGTCGGGCTAACCACTAAAACACTGTGTTCTCAATAGATACTTTGCCCCTGGTTACAGGAACGCTGGAACTAGGCCTAATTCAACGGTGAGGGCGTTTCTAATTTTCAAATATACAACGTAACAAAAATGAACGTTTATGTTACAAATATCACTGAAAAACAACGTTTGGTAAAAAATGTATCACTATGACCTAATTTTACACGTATCTCGGCTGTATCCCTACCTTACCCTCAAAGTGAAATTGTACCATTAAAAATGAAAAGTAAACAAAAAAAGACCAATGCACCCATTGGTCTTCCCTTACTTCCCTATTCACAAACAAGAATTTGCCGAGAAAAGTTTCCTTTTCTTGTTACGCAGCGGTCTGTAATTTCAAATCCAATTTCTTCGATCATGTGATCCATTGTTTCGCTTGTTACAACTACTACTTTTTTTGCAATACGGCGCGCATGTTTTAAAATCGAGAATTGATCTTCTGGTGTTGCGCACGTAAATAGATTGTACGGCATATCGATAATTGCTACATCGTAGTTTGTCTGAATGTCTTCGATAGGTCCTACCGTTACGTCTCCTTCAAAACCAAAATGCGCGATGTTTTCTCTTGATCCGATTACGACAAGCGGGTTAATATCACGGCCAACGATGTCAATGCCCATAGAGAGTGCTTCTACCACTACCGTTCCAATACCACAGCATGGATCGATCGCTTTGACTCCATCAGGATTTGGCACAGCGATATTCGCAACAGCTCTCGCTACACGTGTGCTTAGTGACGTAGAATAGCTGCGTGGTTTTTTCACGTGATGGAACCAAACAGCCTCGCTTTCCATATATGTTCCGAAGTACCAACGTCCGCCAATGATTACAATGCCAAATACACGCTCTGGATGATGCACATCGGCTTCACCTTCAATATGCATGCCGATATCTCGCTCAATAAGGCGGCGTTCTCCGTATTCTATTTTTTTCGATTTATCAAGATCATTAATTTTAACGAAGATGACTTTGAACGTGGATCCAGACAAATCAATCTGTTCGACCTGCTTCAAAATATCTGGCAGTTCATCTCCTTCATACATTACGTCAATCCGTTCTTTAATAAACGGGCTTCGGCTCGGATCAATTTTGATTGTGCTTTTCAATATATTAGAGTGCGATTCCGTTCCAAAAAGTGAGCGCATCTCCATATAACATAAAGAACGTTCCTCTTCGCGAAATGCATACGTATATATATACGCCGGTGTTTGGCTATGATTATCCAATCTATTCCCATCCTTTATCGTATCAAATTGTTCTTTCTCTCAAGTGATATCCGTATCATTGTGCAACGTAACGTTGCAAGCGGTAAAAAAGGACTAATAAGCCGAGGCAAAGTTGTCTCATTTTATTAGTCCTTTTTATGAGCTTTTACTTATTTAAAGAACACTTTGTCTACATTATATTTTGACTTTTGTTTATTAGCGATATATGTTTCATAAATTTCTCTTTCCATCGCGTTTTCTACAAGACAAACATCAATTTTGATTACTTCATCTCTATGGTCTTTGATTACTGATACAGTATCTTCAAAATGTTTTTTTATTCTTGGTCTTAACTTTCTTGCCTTACCAACAAACATTAGTTCATTCTTGTTGTTATAAAACATAAAGATTCCACCTTTATCTCTAGGAATTAGGTGAAAATCAGTAAACTGTAGCTTTGCAATAAAGTTTGATTAAAAAATGTGTTTTAATCCTTATTTAAAAGCAAATATAAAAACTTCATTTTGAAAAAAGATTGATCAAAATGGAGTTTCTCTTTTTAACTAAGTATGAAATTTTTATAAAAAAGTTTGATTATTTTAATACTCCTTATTCCACTAACGCACCTGTTTACGGAAATGGAATATTTTGTTTTAAATTATCGAACTTTATTTTAAAACCACATTTAGGGCTATCCAATTTTAGTTAGAGTATAGCTTTAATAGTTCTTGTATTGGTAAACTATTTGTATTGTTCATCCCAACAAAATATTCTAATTGCCATTTCTGTGTTTCGATAGCTTGTTTGCTAGTGGGATTTTCCCAACTAGGGTAAACTCTAATTGCCATTTTTCCTTTTGTAGTGGCTGTTTTAAGGATATTTTGTTTTACAAGTACTTCTTTTGGAAAAACGAATTGTCCAAAATTATTATTTCTAGTAAAAGTATTGATAACCAATAAATCAGTAGCTTTTTCATATGAAAAGGCTTGGTTTTTATTATCCCCATCTTTTTCCCAAAAAGCAACAAACTGTCCTATTGTTAAGTGATAATAAAGTTATTTAATTTTCTTATAAAAATATAAGAGCCTTGCTACATTTTATTGTAGTAATGCTCTTTAAAGTTGTTTAATTTTTATCCATTTAAATATGTTTGCACTCAAAACTTAATAATAAAATTGTTTAATTCTTGTTAAACTAACTGCAAAGTTGTTTTTTTAGCTCATTTATTTATTGAATTCATTAACTGGAAGAAGTATTCAGGTTTGTAAGTCTTATTTAGGTTATACCACGAATGTAATGTATCTGGTAAAAATACATCTATTTTTTTCAATACTTCCATCGCAAATTCTAGAGGAGCTACTCCTGATGCAGTAACCAAATTCTCACTAGCTACCACAGGTCCCATCTCATAAAATTTTTCTCCTTTATAATTAGGGCAGACCATTTTAATATACTCTAAGTTATTGCTTGTATGCTTTCTAGAATCTAAGTATCCATTATTCGCTAGCCCGACAGTTGCACCACAAATTGCAGCAACTATAGTACCGAGCTTTAAAGCTTCATCAATTTTTTTTAAGATAGGTTGATGAATATCTTCTCCCCAAGTATTCCCTCCAGGTAACACTACAAGATCTTTACTCTCAAAGGTACATTCATCAAGAGAAATATCTGGTTTTATACTCAGTCCACCCATCGTAGTGATAATTTCTTTATTCGCTCCTACTGTAATCACTTTTAAAGGTGCTAAATCCTTTTTGAAATATCTTCCTGAGTTTAGTTCAGCAATTAAATATCCATATTCCCAGTCTGACATTGTATTAAATACATAAAGATAAACTCTTTTTATTTTCATTCACTAACACTCCAATCACAATTTTCATAGTTTATTCTTTTTCGCATCAAAAGCTACTACATTAAAACAAAGAACATACGTTCCTGCAAATGAAATTATATACCACAATTAACCAATAGTCTATTTCTTATTGAGCTATCTGTCTGTTAGTCCAATAAGTATTAAACAACTTTATTATCACTTAACAAAACCGTCCATTAGGACGTGAACGTAATTATATCCTGTTTGTAATAGGAATTAACACAGGGTTACGTATTAGTGATATCTTGAAACTGAAAGTTGGTGATTTGAAAGGTAGTCACATCTTAATGCATGAAATGAAAACAGGTAAGCAGAAACGTATTCAAATTACTGCAAGAGTTGAAGTGGTTCATTGAAGAGAGAGAAGATCATGAGTACTTAATTAAAAGCAGACAAGGTAGTAACAAACCGATTGGTCGTAGTATGGCATACAAAATACTTAGAAGTACAGCAGCAGAGTTTGGTTTAGATGAGATAGGAACACATACATTACGTAAGACGTTTGGATATCACATGTACATGCAGACAAAGAACAGAGCGTTGCTTATGGAGATATTTAATCATTCATCAGAAAGAGTAACACTTAGATATATAGGGGTAAACCAAGATGCAATGGATAGAGCGATGACTAAGTTTAAGATTTAGTAATTCGCTTTTTATTTATGTAGATGGGCAGGTACAACATAAAAAGTATCGAATAAATACATTCAATAGTATTGTTTGCTTTGGATATGAATATTAGTTAAAGGTACGTTAATTATATTCCATTCAGTAACCAAAAAGGCGATTAAATAACAGAGGGAGCAACTTACATGGAAAATATATTAAAAGTATCATCAAAATCAAATCCCAATTCAGTTGCAGGCGCAATTGCAGGCGTATTAAGAGAAAGCGGTAATGCAGAAATTCAAGTGATTGGAGCTGGCGCTATAAATCAAGCAATTAAAGCCATTGCTATTGCAAGAGGATTCGTAGCTCCTAGTGGTATTGACTTGGTTCTTATTCCAGCGTTTCAAGAGATTTCAATCAATAATCAAGAAAGAACAGCAATCAAATTAATTGTAGGTCCTAGAAAATCTAGGTCTAAGAAGAGACCAACAATATAAGAATATTTGAAAAGACCGATAGAAGCCGGTTTTTTTCTTTTTTACTTATAGTTAACCATTTTGGTTCTGTTGCAAAGATTTTCAAACGTCGTTAAACTTTAGAAAAAAGTAATGAGGAGAATACAGCATGGGACATTTTAAAGGAAGACAATTCAAACAAGAGATTATTTTGATAGCCGTTGGCTATTACTGTCGTTTTTCTTTAAGTTATCGTGATGTATCTGAAATAATGAAAGAACGTGGAATTTCGGTTCACCCTACAACAATCATGCGTTGGTTCCATGAATATGGCAATTTGATTTATCAAATCTGGAAAAAGAAAAACAAAACTGCTCAATTATCATGGCATTTGGATGAAACCTATATCAAAGTCAAAGGAAAATGGTGTTATCTTTATCGTGCCATTGACGCCGATGGGGATACATTGGACTTTCAACTTCGAAAAAAACGTGATTATCAGGCTGCCTATGCTTTCATGAAAAGATTAGTGAAACATTTTGGAGAACCGTCGATTCTCACGACAGACCAGGCTCCTGCATTACTTTGTGCATTCAAAAAGTTAAAGAAAAAGGGCCTTTATCAGCATACAAAGCACTGTACCATCAAACATTTCAATAATCTCATAGAACAAGATCATCGTCATGTAAAACGTCGTTTTGTTAAATCATCTGGATTTCAAACGCTTCGTCATGCTTCTCGTACAATCAAAGGAATCGAAACACTTCATGCTCTCTATAAACAAAGACGAAGTCTTCAACCAGACTCCGTCTTTTCGGCGTACAATGAATTAGAACTGTTATTAGCAACTTCCTAAGATTTAACTTTAATTTATAAACCTACTTATGTTTTTTTAACTTTGCAACAGAACCGAAAATCCTTTCACTTATTTTAAAAATCTTTTTAAACACCCTAATAAAGTTAATAACAAATAAAATGATATTTGATACCAAATGTACTGGTTGCATCAGAATCGTTCGTTATAATCAAATCTGAGAGCTCATTTTCTTTGAAAGTCAATTTTTTCAGATTTAAATGTTCGTTTTGTTACGTTTTATATTTGCCCAGATGCTAATATTGTTTCTTTTTTTCATATATTTTTATTAAAAATTATAGTATGTGAAATTTTAATAATTTATTTGAAATAGCAAAAAAGGAGCGAACACTATTCATTTTCATTCCCTCCAATTTCTTTATGGGGTACTGACGGCAAAATGCGGATTTTATACGCTAAGACAGTTTCTAAAAGTGAAATCTCATCTTTGCTACTGAAAAAAAACAACTAGCCCCCACAAGAGGTGCTAGTTGACGTAAAATTCGTTATCGGAATTCAATGGATCTAGGATTATACAAAAAATACTCTCCAGCTAAGCAATCTGGAGAGTATTCGTGTTCACATAATCAAGCTTATTAAGAATACCGGAGCTAGCATAGGGACAATTAAACTTCAGATAAAAACAAGTGGAATTTACACCGCTTGTTTCACCTGTTTCTTCGCAATATTTTCTACTATCTCTAAAATAATCCAAATTCCGATAGTTGCACCGACGCATGCTCCGAAAAATCCACCTGCATGAAAGGCGAGTGCAATCAACCATACAAAAGACATCAGCCTGTGTACCTGTCTTGTCCATTTGTTTTTAAACTTGCGGATGACATATCCATATCCCACAAGAGTAAGGAGGATAAGACCAGCTGCAATTCCTGAAAGCTGATCGTGATCGCCAAGCTTTTTCGTATAGAGGAAGTACACACCGTGTATGACTGTCAAAACTAAGGCAGTCCAACCTGCAAAATTATGTACTTTGAATAGAAACTTGGAAAACTTTTTAACGAACGGTAATGGCGATTTCATCTTCTTTTTGAAACGGAACCACCAAAAGGCGACCATACCAAAGAAGATTGATACATTCCCAATCTGTGTGATCCAGTCTTTTAATCCACCACCTTCACCTTTACCTCCCATACCTTTCATTTGTTCTAGCGTCAGTTTCTGGCCGTTCTTTGCCGCTTCCTGCATTTTTTGCCTCAGGTCGTCCGGAATTTGCTTTCCTGTCGTTGATTGATAGATAAGAATTGCAGCAGCAATGAGAACAATAATAATAGCTGGTAAATACGTTTTCATTCTTTGACTCATGTTACAATTAGTCTCCTTTTTTATTTGATACAATCATTTTTCGCTTCCTTATAGTTTCTCACAACATAGTGCTACTATGCCATAATGCCATTCATTAAAGGGGTCCCGCCAACCAAACGCGAATTTCGTACGCTAAGGAATTATTAAGGTAAAAAACTTTGTTTTACCGTACGTTAAGAAGGTTCCATAAACGATGTTTTGTATTTGATATGGTACTTTGTTTTTGGTAATGAGTTTTGGAACTTTTTTTGACCATATTTCTCTTAGTTTCATTGGAACTCAATAAAGTTCTTTAAAAATCCATTTTCGGTACTTATAACGAAATCCTTGTCATATCAAGGGATTTAGCCTTAACGTACAGAATTTGCGAAATGTTGGTGTTACCCCATGCCCATCAAGCTAATACTTTGAAATGTCCCCAAAACGAAAATTTTATTATTTTACAGTTATTTATGAGAGGTCAACTCATTTTTTTCGTTTTGGGGGTGACCTGTTTTCTTGACTTTATGGATGTGGGACGGAACCCCTATAAACAAAAAGGAATCGTTTTTCAAACAAGCGAACCAAAGCGTGGTATCAATGGTCGTAAAACGATTCGTTTTAGAAGATCGAATGGGGAAATGTTGCAATTAGTGGAAGAAAGGAACGTTTAATATGGTTCTGTTGCAAAGTTTTTAAAACTAAGCTAAACTTTTGCAAAACAGAGTGAGGAGAATCATAAATGGGATATTTTAAAGGAAAGCAATTTAAACAAGATATTATTTTGGTAGCCGTTGGCCACTATTGTCGTTTTTCTTTAAGCTATCGTGATGTCTCTGAAATTTTGAAAGAACGTGGTGTTTCAATTCATCCAACAACTATTATGCGCTGGGTTCATGAATATGGCCACCTGATCTATCAAATTTGGAAGAAGAAAAATAAAAGAGTACAACTATCTTGGAAATTGGATGAGACCTATATAAGAGTCAAAGGAGAATGGCGTTACCTGTATCGTGCAATTGATAAAGAAGGGTACACATTGGATATTCAACTTCGTAAAAAACGGGATCATCAGGCTGCATATGCATTTATGAAAAGGTTAGTGAAAACGTTTGGAGAACCAACGGTTCTAACAACAGACAAAGCACGGGCATTACTTTGTGCATTCA
>NZ_NTTM01000090.1:0-378 GCF_002560985.1 Bacillus sp. AFS018417 | reverse complement strand
GAAAGAAATCAAATGCAATTTGTTTTCCAAACCTACGAAAGAAAATCCTCATGTAGATTATTATTTTCTAGATGCCTTGTTTAAAGCTATGCTTCAAAAAGATTATCGTTCTTTACCTACACAATCCAGTCAATCCATCATGAAAACTGTATTTCAAAACTGGCATTCCTTTTTTTCAAGCTTACGAGATTATCAACAAAATCCAAACAAATATACAGGAAAACCGAGAATTCCCAAATATATTCGTTCTGTGGAAAAGGAGGTGCTGTATACAAACCAAGACTGTGTCATTAAACATCATACCTTTTTAAAATTTCCAAAGACAAAATACCAATTAAGTATTGGAAAATTAGGTTGCGCCAAAGGCAAACTGAAACA
>NZ_NTTM01000008.1:0-221 GCF_002560985.1 Bacillus sp. AFS018417 | reverse complement strand
TTTACAGTAATTTGCATACTCTCAGAACGTCTGGAGGTGCCAGAACGTTTTTCTAACACTTGCGTTTGAAAAGCGAAATGCTTCGCACGATTAAATACGAAAAGAGCATGTCCAATAGCTTCAACATACTTCGGATTCAGTGCATTCTTATAGATACGAATTGAAAAATATGCTTTTTTCATTGGACACGCTCCTTTCTTGTTTTGTATACACAAAGTATA
>NZ_NTTM01000089.1:0-441 GCF_002560985.1 Bacillus sp. AFS018417 | reverse complement strand
AATTGCATTTGATTTCTTTCTGCTTTTCTTTCGGTTTCATCTTCTCTTTTGCTAATTTCTTTCGATAGGCAAGAAGCTGCGTATCATTCATCTTTTCGATATATTGATCTATCATATTCAACACTTCTTTTTGTAGGGGCTGTAACTCTTTTTCTTGTGTCAGTCCTGTATACACCTGACGTATATAAAAGTTGGTCGTATTGTACATATTCTTGGCATTCTGACAAGATTCTTGAAAGTAAGCATACATACGATGTCCTTTTTTAATCCAAATTTGAAATGTTTGATAGTTGGATTGTTGTTCCTGATTCTTTTTCATCTTTTCACCTCCTTCTTAAGAAGATTATACCAAGAAGGAACGTATGTTTCTGTTATTTTCTGAAAATAAGATACACTTTTTCGATTCACCTCGCCACCTTCACGTACGTTTAGAGGTGGGAG
>NZ_NTTM01000088.1:0-281 GCF_002560985.1 Bacillus sp. AFS018417 | reverse complement strand
AATTGCATTTGATTTCTTTCGGTTTCTTCTTCTCTTTTGCTAATTTCTTTCGATAGGCAAGAAGCTGCGTATCATTCATCTTTTCGATATATTGATCTATAATATCTAACACTTCTTTTTGTAGGGGCTGTAACTCTTTTTCTTGTGTCAGTCCTGTATACACCTGACGTATATAAAAGTTGGTCGTATTGTACATATTCTTGGCATTCTGACAAGATTCTTGAAAGTAAGCATACATACGATGTCCTTTTTTAATCCAAATTTGAAATGTTTGATAGTTG
>NZ_NTTM01000087.1:0-5373 GCF_002560985.1 Bacillus sp. AFS018417 | reverse complement strand
CCACCCATACCCATTCCTGGAAAGCCACCCATGCCCATTCCTGGAAAGCCACCCATGCCCATTCCTGGGAAGGCTATAATACGTTGAGAATCTAATGTCATATTTCCACCTACTTTTTCATAAATATTTCATAGTCTTTTACATGCTATGCTTAAAAAAAATAAAGGAGCTTATTCTCCTTTAGAGTTAGGCAGACTAACTACCAATAACAGATTTTATGTCAATAAATTTTCACTTCCTGCACCTTGTTACGCCTCCCGCTGTGGCCTACGTCCCCTTCTTAACAAATGACCATTTGTTCCGTTATCGTTATATACATGTTAGACTACAGTTTCAACCTCTAGGTATGTAGTATGAGATGTATGAAAAAAGAGGATATATGCCATCATGTTGGGCATAGTATCCTCTTCTAATTATAGTATATTTATCAATTGCATCCCTTGTTTTCTTTTTAGAACAAGTGAATGTTTTGCTTTTTGCACTCTTCACGCATGTCATTTGGCCATACAGAAGTTTGAACTTCGCCAATATGTGCTTTGCGTAAGAAGTACATGCACATTCTTGATTGTCCAATACCACCGCCCATTGTAAGTGGAAGCACGCCCTCTAAAATGCCTTTATGGAAATCATAATCACGTTTGAAATCTTCCCCTTTTATTGTTAATTGTTCATCAAGAGATTTGCTGTCAACACGAATCCCCATGGATGATAATTCAAATGAAGACTGCAGTACTGGATTCCAGAATAAGATATCTCCGTTTAATTTCCAATCATCATAGTCAGATGCACGTCCATCATGTTTTTCACCAGAGCGTAGCGCCCCCCCAATTCCGATAATAAAGACTGCACCGTGTTCTTTCGCAATCGCATGCTCACGATCTTTCGGTGTTAATTCTGGATATTTATCTTCAAGCTCTTGAGATGTGATAAATACGATATCTTCCGGTAAGTACTTACCAAAGAACGGGTATTTTTCAAATAAATAATCTTCTAAATCTTTGAATATTCCATAAATTGCTCGTACTGTTTCTTGTAAGTAATCTACTGTACGCCATTCTTTTTGAATAATTTTTTCCCAATCCCATTGATCAACGTAAATGGAATGCGTTGCATCAAGTTCTTCATCACGGCGAATTGCGTTCATGTTTGTATATAAACCTTCACCAGCTTCATATCCATATTCATGCAGGGCAAATCTTTTCCATTTTGCTAGTGAATGTACAATTTCTAACTCTTCTCCTGAATGCAGCATATCAAATTCAATTGGACGCTCTACACCGTTTAAGTGATCGTTTAATCCTGACTTTTTCGTTACAAATAATGGTGCAGATACACGGAATAATCCAAGACGTTTTGATAATTGCTCTTCAAAAAATGTTTTAACTTCCTTAATTGCGATTTGTGTTTCTCTTACTGTCATTAATGTTTGGTACATGTTGTTTTCCTCCTAAAATGTTTTGATGTAGTGAGGAAAGAAACCAATAAAAAAAGCCCTTCTTTCCCAAAAAAACTGGGACGAAAGGCTTTGGTTCCGCGGTACCACCCAAATTAGCAACAGAGGTTGCTCACTTATTCAGTACGGAGAGTAGAGATATCTCGATACTGTTCTTCTTGTAACGGCGAAGTTCCCGGCTAAGTCTACTTTCCTAAAAAGGATTTCGGTTAGCGACTCCAGGAGGTTCTTCATAACAGGCTTCGTATCAGGCTCACACCGCCCCTGACTCGCTTGGACTACGTCCTATTACTACTCTTCCTTTCACAGTCGTTTTACTGTCACATCTCTGAAACATTTTATTAATGTTTATTCTATACAAAAAAATAAGAAAGTCAACGAAAAGTTTTAAAATATTTTTCAATTCTTTATTTTACGCATTTTCGAATAGTATGTAATAAAAAATATTGGAACTTGGTTCCATAAATACAATGTGTCACACTAGGACTTATCATTACTTGCACGGGAATACTCTTGTTCTTGAAAGAGGATAACATGTATTTTCTCTCTATAAATACAATCATATTTGCAGCAGGAATTTCAATTGTATTACCTTCTATCATTTTTCATATTGGACAAATAAGCGAAGAAAGAAAAGGAGTTGCGATGGCACTTTATACATTTACTTTATTTTTTGGATCTAGTGTAGGTCCGTATATCGGGACAAAGATAATGTTTAAATATGTCGTATTTATTATTTTCTCTATCTTATTCTTATTTATCCTAATGTCATTTTCTTTACGAAAAATGCAACATTATTTCTACGAAAAGATACAAACTAACCAAAATGATTAGTTTACATACAATACATTTTTTATTACAAATAAGAGTTGCTCTAACAGTCATCTCACAACTTTTAGAGCAACTCTATACTTTTAATGTATAGTAATGTGCTTAAGTTTATCAGGATTCACAACATAAAATATTCGCTCAATCTGATTCGTATTTTGCTTCCAAGCGAAACTGAAAACACCAACCACCTCTTCATCTTTTAATATGAGAACGCCTGGCTGATTATTTACTATGATAGCTTGTGCTTCTTTTCCTTTGAAAAATTTTGTAGCAATTGCAGATAACAAGCTCAGAACACGTTTTTTACTAATAATTTGATTAATGGCCGTAGCGACATTCCCTCCCCCATCTGCAATAAGTATTACATCGCTAGTAAGAATTTCTGAGATTTCTTGAACATTACTTCGCGATAAGGCCGAAATAAACTTAGTGATTTGGTCTTGTTGAATTTCATATGGTGTATACTCCTCACCGAAAGATACATTCATTTTCTGCTTCGCACGGCTAAACACTTTACGGCAATTTATTTCCGTAATATTTAGTAAGTCAGCAATTTCATTATGTTTTAAATCTAATGCTTCTTTTAAGACATAAACGGCTCTCTCTGTAGCAGAGAGTTTTTCCATAAGAACAACAAATGTATAATATAGTTGGTCATCTTGAATGATTTTCTCTGAAGGGTCCCATTGCATGCCCTGTACAATAGGTTCTGGCAACCAAGTACCAACGTAAGTTTCTCTTTTTTTTCTGCTCGACTGTAATTCATTTACACAACGATTTACAACCATTTTGCTTACATACGACTTTATGTTTTTAATATCAGTTGGATGAATTTCTTTCATCTGCAGTTTTATAAATGTATCATGGACAATATCTTCGGCATCACTTAGAGATCCCAGCATTTTGTATGCTATAGAAATAAAATAAGATTTGTACAATATGTATAATTCACTTACATCCAGGCTATTTTGCCCCATAGTAGTCCCTCCTTAAAACTCTTTAATCAATAAATCTATCATAATATAAAATAAGAAATACCCTAGAAAAAACTTTCTAGGGTATACCTATGCAAATATCTCTAAAAAACACTCTTACAAAAATGGCCTTCTTATGACAAAAATTATATTAGACAAATTCTACAAATTATGTTGAAACCCATTAGACCAAGAAGGATGAATGGGTTCCCATCCATATTCCTTTCGAGCTTTTTTATTGGAAGCACCGCGCTCCCCACGATTACTACCAGCTTGACGAAGAGGCTGAGGCGCACCAATTGCAGAAGCATAAACAGGCAGCCAAACATTTCCTGGTGCAGGATGATCATCGACAATGTTAACAGGACCAGATGGCCAATCTAGAGCTAACAATGCAGCTCTTGCTGCATCGTCTACATGAAGAAAAGAAAATACACCATCAGTTGCTACAACTTCTTTCCGGCCTACCTGATCGGCAATCTTTCCATCTATCGCATACCAAGTTCCTGGACCATAAAGCGTTCCATAACGAAGTATAACAAATTCCGGAATTTGAGAAACTTTTTCTTCTAACACCGTAATGCCTTCTATCGTCGTTTTTCGTGGAAACGGAGCAGCAATGTCCAACATTTCTTCTTCTATAGCAGGCGTGTCTCCAGGTTCATATGCCCACGAAATACTTTGTGCAATTATTCGTCTAACTCCCACCGCTTTTGAAGCATCTACAAGATTTTCTGTTCCCTTAATTCTTATTTTTGCATTATCAACCAAGCTTCCTGCACTTAACGATGTAAGTTGATGAATCACTACATCCGGCTGACTTTTTTCCAGCGCTGTAAATACAGCATCTCGATTTAATGCATCCGCTACCACTGGCTTTGCACCCATTTTTGTCACTGCACTTCCATACGGGTCATCACGAATCATCCCAAATACTTCATGACCTTCTTTTACTAACAAAGGAATTAAAGAACGTCCGATTACACCTGTTGCACCAGCAAGAAAAACTCTCATTTCTATACCTCCATAATACATTTTTTAAAATTTAATAATTCGGTACCTTTAGAATGAAAAAATGACTATAAAATGTACTCTTTTTTTACGTTCATATTTAAGACAAATTGATCATGTAATGTGTGACATAACTATAAATATAATCACAAATTTTTTCATATCTCGGACTTTTTTTCTTTTTATGCAACGTAAAACTAAAAGATAACAATTCATATATAATTTTTTTGAAATATTACCAAAAATCTATTTTCTAAAAAAATATTGTATAATATTAATAAATTCAAGATTAAACACCTTTTACATAACACATTACTATCAGCAAAAATTAAAAGAGTCCTAACTGTGAAGGACTCTTTTTTCTACTTTAAAAGATTTCTATTAGCGGGATAAACCTGAGGATTTTGCGCATTACTGTCCATGTTATGATATACTATTATATCCTGCTGTTCATTTTTATGAGCAACTGTCGGAAAGGAAAAAGTCATAAACCCAAATTTTATTTTAAAGATTTATTGACTACTGTGGAAACAGATTTGCTATACAATAATAATGGAGTGATTATATTATATGAGTAAAGCTAAAGGTAAAGGTGGAACAGGTAGAGGAACAGGCAGTAAGGGCTGGAACCGATGGAAAGCCAGTGCCAACAAAAAAAAGAGTGCCAAACCTTATACAAGCAAAGGTGTTAAAAAAGCGGGTGGCGCAAAGACAAACAGTAATACAGGTGACAAATCCGAAAGATAGGGACTGCTATTTACGCTTGGTATCTTTCGTGTAAGATAGATGTTGTGTGGGTTTATTTTGCGGAGAAAAGCAAAGATTTAACACAACAAAACAAGTGGTTACTCATTGTAAAAAGACAACTTTTAAAATTCATTAATACGATAATCTATATTATGAAAAAAGCTATTCTTTTAGTAAGTACTTATACAAAAGAATAGCTTTTTTATGATGTGGATACAATTTTCTATTTACTCGATGACGATATGACAGAACCACTTATAGAAATTTTCAAGTTATATTTAAAGCACAATATCGTAATCCTTTATTTTAATCGTTTCTATCATACCTTTCGAGAGGGCTCCCACCTCTAAACGTACG
>NZ_NTTM01000086.1:0-308 GCF_002560985.1 Bacillus sp. AFS018417 | reverse complement strand
CTAGTTTTCAAAGAACATATTCGCTATATAAAATAGCTTTATGGTGGAGCCTAGCGGGATCGAACCGCTGACCTCCTGCGTGCAAGGCAGGCGCTCTCCCAGCTGAGCTAAGGCCCCGTAATTTGTATGGTGGGCCTAAATGGACTCGAACCATCGACCTCACGCTTATCAGGCGTGCGCTCTAACCAGCTGAGCTATAGGCCCATACAAAACACAAGAATAATTTATATCATATTCTTTTTTTAAGAGTCAATACTTTTCTTGAACTCTCAAAACTAAACGAAAACAAAACACGGAAACTTTATTGA
>NZ_NTTM01000085.1:0-48249 GCF_002560985.1 Bacillus sp. AFS018417 | reverse complement strand
AAGTTGATGGATGTGGGGTACCACCACATACCTATCAAGCTAAGATTTTAAAGCACCATCTAAATGGAAATTTTGTGTTTTTATAGCACCGAAGTTCATTTTTATCGTTTTGGAGAAGAGTGTGTTTCTTAAATTGATAGAGATTTGGCGAGACCCCAATAAGGCATTTTAATTTAGATGAGCAGGTCGCTAAACTTAATCGGCTATTTCGTATAAAAGATTTAATGGTATATGGAAAATGGAGCTGTATGTATTAAGGCTCCATTTTTATATAGATGAAAAAGTATTATGTTTATCCTGTAAGGGTATTCAATTATGATTCTTTTTGTAATTGCTGAATTCTCTTTTCTCCCCAGTCGTACATCATTTGTAAAATGGGCTGTAAGCTTTCGCCGAGATCTGTTAAAGAATACTCTACTCTAGGCGGGATTTCTGGATAAACTTTTCTTGCGATTACACCATCATCTTCTAATTCGCGTAATTGTTTCGTTAATACTTTATGTGTAATTTTGGGAAATAAATGTTGAATGGTACTAAAGCGCATTGGACCATTTATACCTAATCGATATAAAATGACAATTTTCCATTTTCCACTAATGATGGATAACGTTAATTCTTTCGCACAATTAAATTCTTTATTTTGTATTTTATGTAATACCTCATGACGTAAATCTTGCTCCATGCTTTTCACCTTCCATTCGGTATCCTAGAGGATACTTTCTATCAAAAAAGTGCATTCTTCTCGCGTTTTTATACTACATATATAATGAAAGATGTAGAGCGGAAGTAATCGCTTTATTCTAAATTAACACAATTGGATTAGGAGATAGTTATATAGGGGAGGGATTATATATGCAAGAAATGGGGAAGATGACAAAAGGTTTTATTAGTAGCTCTTTGGCAGAGCAACCAATGACAATAAACAGTCGTTATACATTTAGTTTGCCATTGTACACGATAGGAATATTATTCATTGAATTACTTGAAAAGGGCTATGTACAGTTAAATCAAAATGATGAAATAGAAATAAGAAATAATCAAGGTACAAATCGTGTATACGTGAATCAACTTATATTATGTATACAAAATAACAAAAGACGTACATGTAAAGAATGGATGCACTATTTTGGTGAAAAAAGCAAAGTGACAGATGAAATATTTAAGAGTATAGTAAAAGAAATGAAGCAAGAAGGCACAGTTCGGTATAATTCTAAAAAGAGATTCGCCAATATTTTTACACAAATGCAAATTGAATATGTAACGAATGCAAACTCATTTGTAGAGTATATCAAAAAAAATTCGTTGGTTAAAAAAGAAAATAAAATTGAGATGATTATCTTATTATGGAAATACTACTATGCAGCTTATATAAACGAGCAAGAAATAGCTTCTTTACAAAAAGAACAAATGATTTATCGATTTGTAAAACAAATTCAGGAAGGTGTTCTTGAAGGAGCGCAAAGAAATATTTTATTTGTGTAATTGAAAAAGGAAAACTCGAAAACAAAATTTTATTCCGTATGAATAGGCAGTAAGCTCCTAACATTTGTACAGACGTGTAATAAACACGGAAAAATTAAGTTGGTAGTAAAATGAACTGTACTATATAAAATGGATAGTTTAATAAAAGGACCATGAAAGATTAAGCGTTAAAGTAAAATGTTGATATTTAATCATTGAAAAAGGACTGTCAAATTTAGACAGTCCTTTTGAATTTTTATTGAACTAAAGCATGCGTTAGTTCAATAAAAGCTATTTATTAAATATTCCATAAATAAATGAAAATATTAATACAACAAAATAATACAAATACTTTTTTTAGCCTTCTTATAATACTCCTCTTATGGTAACTCGACTTAATAATCTATTCTATTCCTTAATTTTTTTGGCTTCATAATCACCGTAAAAGTAAGAGTTATCTAAATCATCATATTTAGGAGTAGCAATTATGGTATATTTACCATTTTCATCGACTTCAAACAAATAAAGAAGATAATGATAGGGACCTAAATTATTCTCTTTTGCGGTTTCAACCACACTATACATGATGGCACTTCCTCTAGCACCTCGCGGTGTATTTGAAAACATCCAATTTTTTCTCCCAATTACAAACGGTTTAATAGAACGTTCACTTCTGTTGTTATCGATTTCTAAATGACCATCTAATAAAAAAGCTTCAAGATGATTCCATTGATTCAAACTAAAAATTGTGCGCCTTTTTTACTTTTGTATATATCTACGTGTAATAAAAATAATGAAAATTCCGGATTTTGATAAGGGGTATTTGGATAAAAATATTATGTATTGTTAATTCTAGATACAGAGCATTTGAAAAATCATAATATTATATTTTTTTATAAATGAATTCACGATATAGTTCAAATCCATTTTTTGCGTAAAATTGTTTTGCTGTAGTATTAGCAAGCCAGTAGTCTAGTTCTATCATGTTTATGTTTTTGTTATTTGCGATTTTGTAAATGTAATCTAGTAATTGTGAGCCATATCCTTTATTTCTATATGTTTCTAGTATACTGATTTGATGTATGTATATAGAAGTATACGGTTTTTTGAAAGCATTTCCTGGATAATTTTTAATTTCCATCCATGCATAGCCGAGAGATTGATTAGACTCTTCTAATAGTAAAAAAATAAAATTAGGATTACTAATCACATTTTGAAAAAAATCTTTTACAGCATCATAATGATAAGGATGAAAATGTTGAGGATATAGGGATGCATGTATGTTTTGTACCGGTTCATTTAGTTTTGCAATTATTTCATAATTATTTGTTTCATTAATTTTCATAATATCACCTTTTTCATTGAGGATGTTCAGAAGTTCTTTCTATTATATCTTATTTAAAATTAAAGGATAAAGCTGTTAATGAAACAGCGATGAGAATTTCATTAATATAAGCTAAATGTATGGTATAGTGAGAAAGTATGTTTGCAGTAGAGGAAGGAGATATAAACATGATTACATCTGCGCAAACTCCTTCATTAACAGAGACGATGAAAGAGTGGCATCAAGCGTTAACATATGAAATTAAACATTGGAAAACAATTGGTGGAAGTAAACTATCCATTATAAATGGACGTTTTTTATATACAGACTATGAAAGTAGTGTATATGTATTTCAGCTTATTTCTGAAGTAAGTTTACCAGACGGAACACCAATTCGAATTGAATTTGACGGTGAGGAAGCAACTGGAGAAGTATTATCTGTTCAAGGGTTAGACATTGAAGTGAAACTCAATTGTTATATACAGCAACATATACAAGAAGCGGCGTTATATAGTGAACCGTGGCAACTGTTAGAACAGTTGCAAGAGCGTTTAAAAGAGGTAAGAAAGGATAAACAAAGACGTCAGCGCGTGAAACGGTTATTACGGGGTGATAGTGAGCCAAAGCATATTGTGAAAATGAAAAAAATGAAAAATGAACTTGCATATCGTGCTTTTTATAATGCAACAACATACGTCTGGGGACCTCCGGGTACAGGGAAATCATATAATTTATCGCGAATTATTGCAGCTCATTATCAAAGTGGAAAATCTGTTCTTGTATTAGCTCATAGTAATGCTGCGGTTGATGTATTAATGAGTGAAGTAACAAAGCAAATTGAGAAAAAAGAGAAATGGGTACCAGGAGACGTTATTCGTTATGGTTTTAGTCAAAATGAACAAATCCGGAATCATGAAACGTTACTTACTACGCGATTAGTTGAATCAACAAATGAAGATTGGGAAGAAGAGCGGCTGTATTTAGAAGAATTAAGACAAGAATTAAGACAAAAAATCCTCTCTTATAAAGCAACTTCTTCCGAAAAACGAAGAATGCAAGAAATAGAAGGAGAACTTCGGAAGCAAAAAGCAAAAGTGAAGGAAGTTGAAAAAGAGTATATTGAAAATGCAAAAGTCATTGGGGCGACATTATCGAAATGTGCAATCGATTCACTTGTTTATGAAAGAACATTTGATCTTGTGGTCGTCGATGAAGTAAGTATGGCATATGTTCCGCAAATAGCATTGGCAGCTTCTTTAGGAAAGCGAATTGTCGTTTGCGGGGACTTTCTACAATTACCACCGATTGCTTTATCAAATCATGAGCTTGTGAATAAATGGTTAAAAGAAGATATGTTTTATCATGCAGGTATAGTAGAATCTGTAAACGAGCACAAAAAGCATCCGAATTTATACATGCTGCAAGAGCAGCGTCGCATGCATCCGCATATTTCAAGTTTTACAAATGAGTTTATTTATAAAAATGAAGTGTTCGACCATCCATCTGTTGCAGCGCGAAACGATATTGCAAATTTACAGCCTTTCATGAAGGAAGCGGCAGTTTTAATGGATACAAGTAGTATCGGTGCTTATTCATTAAAAGATGTTGCATCTAGCTCACGTTATAATATTTTTTCTGGACTATTAGCGATGCAACTTGCGTTAATTGGTTTAGTGGATGGAATATCGTCAATTGGTATCGTTACACCATACCGTGCTCAGGCACGTTTTTTATCAACGTGTACCCGAGAATTTCTTCAAAAAACAAAGTTCAAAAATGCACCTGTACTAGCGGCGACAGTTCATAAATTTCAAGGGTCTGAACGTGATATGATTTTATTCGATACAGTTGATAGTTATCCGCAAGAACGACCAGGTGTATTATTCTTTGATCAAAAAAACCATCGACTCGTTAATGTTGCAGTAACGAGAGCAAGAGGGAAATTTATTCAGTTATCAGATTGCCAATATATGAAGCAAAATCTTTCGCGAAAACAAGCCTTATCTTATTTAACACAGCACTTACAAAAGCGAGGAAATGTGTATGATCGTACAACATCAAGAGCGTTTCTAGAGCGGAAGATTACAAAAAGATTACGTTGGGTTATACAAACGAGTGCCGAAGAACCGAGGGCATTATTAAAAGACATTGTTTCAGCAAAAAAGAAAATTATTGTATCCATTCCGAATTCAAGCCGTATGGATAAGAGGATTTGGCAAGCATTAGCACATGCAGAAGCAAGTGTTATCCTATATACAGAAGGTGCAATTCCGATAAAAAACGTACAAGCGCGTCGTCAAAACAAGGTGATGCCATTTATTATCATTGACGATGAAATAATGTGGGTAGGTGCTCCATTAACAGCTCATATGATATTTGATGGTAGTCCAGAATTTCCATATATTGCAGCGAGGCTACAAGCTCCGCAAACAATTGGAGTATTAAAAGGATTTTTAGATATAAAAATATAAAATTATTATTGAAGAATCATTATTAGAATAAGATTAAACGAGAATTCCTCAGACGAAAAATTGTCTGGGGTTATTTTCGATGATTATTATTTTGAAAATTCGTAAGATTAATATTATTATATAGTTGAGATAAATAGAAATGAGGACTGTCCTGTGAAAATTGTACATAACCGAGCTATATTACAATTATTATCTGTAAAAGATGCATCTTCATTGTATGCCATTATTGAAAAACACCTAGATATTTGGACATATTTAATAACAAATTACGTGCACACATTAAAACAGATGCTCGGAATGAAAATTCACAGCGGGCTATTGAAAGATTAGGTGCAGTAAAAGAAGGAATTCTGTGAAATGAACGCCAACTTCCAAATGGATATGTGAGATGCTGTTGTGCATAGTATTATCTCAGAAGATTGGCCAAGTGTAAAAGAACAATTAGAAAATAAATAAATGAGTGTAAAATGTAAGTAGGAGGAAAAAGATGCCATATATAGAAACAGAACGTTTAAAAATGATATCTTTCACATTAGAATTAGTAGAGGCTACAATAAAAGGGACTGAGGAGATTTCAAAAATAATACCTTACCAAGTTGCTAATCAATGGCCAATGCCTGATTATGCGGAAATTTTACCGTGGATAGCAGAACGATTACGTGAAAATCCAGATAATAGTCGATGGAGTGGTCTTATTATTCATAAAGAAGATCAGAAAATTATTGGAGATATGGGCTGTAAAGGTAGTCCGGATGTGAATGGGATCGTTGAAATTGGATATAGCATTGTCCCAGATTACCAAGGAAAAGGCTATGCTACAGAAATGACAAAAGGCCTTGTACAATGGTTATTGAACCAGCAAAATGTAACGACGATTAAAGCGGAATGTTTAACAAGTAACACTGCTTCTGCAAGAGTGTTAGAGAAATCAGGTTTTTGTTGTGTATTACAGGAAGAACATATGAAATATTGGATTTTGAAATAGTAGTTCAAGAGAAATGCCTTCTAATCAATTTATCAAGATCTAAATTCAAAAAAACTTAAAATATAAAGGTCCTAACATATTAGTCATAAATAATATGTTAGGACCTTTTATTTTTGGTAATAAGTTTTGAAACTGAATTTGAAATTTAGATAGAAGTCCCATAAACGGTCGTTTTTAGAACTGTTAATAGTACATATTACATAATCAATATGGATATTTATGGTGCGGTGATAGGAAGAGTGAAAAGTAAAGCATGGAGTAAAATAATTAAATAAAACTCATTAACACTCTACGATATGATAAAATTTAGAATGTATGTTTGGTTACTGTTGGATCATTGTAATTTAAGGGGGAGTAGCAATTGAAAGAAACAAAATATCTACAAGTTTGGAACTTAGATTATCTATTCTCAGGTGGAAGTGAATCATCTCAATTAAATGAACATATAAAAGACTTAGAAGTCAAAGTCAATAAATTTGAAGAAAAACTAAATTTTTTTAATACCCCACAAGACGTAAATGAATCAGAAAAATTTGCAGATTTACTTGATTACATAGGAGACATTCGAATTTATATATCACAAGCTAATTCTTTTATAACCTGCCTTCTTGCTCAAAATCCTAAAGATCAACATGCTATAACGTTAAAAGGGAAAATAACAACAATAAATGCTCGTTTTGAATCTGCATTGCAAAAAGTGAAAAATATTTTAGTAAAAACTAATCAATATTTGTGGGAGGACTTGCTTAATACTGATTTTTTAGCAAACTACAAGTTTATACTAAATGAATGGCGTAAAGATGCTAAAATGAAACTTTCAAATGAAGAACAAAATTTAGTGTCAGACCTTATGGTAGATGGGTATCATGCTTGGGGCCAATTTTATAATTCTTTTATGAGTAATATTAGGATTAAAGTTCAAATAAATGGAGAACAAAACAAATTATCAGTGGGTCAAGCTATAAACTTACGTTCACATCCTAATGAAGAAGTTCGTAAAGAATCTCATAATGCTTTAGAAGATAAGTGGAGAGAGAATGAAGAACTATTTGCGAAAATATTAAATCATATTGCAGGCTTTCGATTACAAGTTTACAAAAAGTGTGGCTTAGATAATGTAATAGAAGAATCTTTAATAAAAAATCGTATGAAAGAGGAAACGCTTCATGCAATGTGGTCTGCAGTTAGTAAATTTAAAAAACCATTCACTGATTACTTAAATCAAAAAGCAAAAATGAATGGCTATGAAAAAATGAAATCATTTAACTTTTGGGCACCTATTGCAAAAAGTAATCAAAAAATAGAATATGAAGATGCTGTTGACTTTATATTGGATCACTTTAGTCAATTTGGAACCGAATTAGAAAGTTTCTCTAGAAAGGCTTTCAATGAGGGCTGGATAGAAGCAGAAGATCGTTCCAATAAGTCAGCTGTTGCATTTTGTGCTGGGTTTCCACTTTCGGGGGAATCAAGAGTTTTTATGACATTTGGTGGTACAATTACAAATGTATTAACACTAGTTCATGAATTAGGCCATGCCTTTCATAACCATGCAATGAAATCTATTCATGGAATGAATAAACAATATCCGATGAGCATTGCTGAAACTGCTTCAACGTTTTCAGAGATGATTATCTTAGATGCTGCAATGCAAAAAGCTAAATCTACTAATGAAAGATTATTCTTACTTGATGAGAAATTAAAGCGTAGCGTCATGAATTTTATGAATATTCATTCTAGGTTTTTGTTTGAAAAGAAATTTTACGAAGAACGTAAGGAGGGGATTGTTTCATCATCACGCTTAAATGAAATCATGCAAGAAGCAATAGATGTAGGATATGATGGTTCTCTTGATAATGCTTCATTACATTCATGGATATGGACACCACATTATTATATTACACAATCTCCATTCTACAATTTTCCATATACATTCGGATATTTATTTGCATTAAGTATATTTGCAGGAGCAAAGGAAAAAGGTAAAGAGTTTGAAAGCGATTATTTAAATTTACTTCGGGATTCAGGAAGTATGTCCACAGAAGATTTAGTGATGAAACATTTAGGAGAAGATATCACATCAGGAGCTTTTTGGGAAAAAGGAATAAAATTATGCGTTAAAGATGCTGAAGAGTTTATGAAATTAACTTCTTCACAAGGAAAAGTGTTTCAATAAGTAAAAATACTGTAGGAAATAAAATGACTTAATTTTAGTTAAAAAGAATCATAGGCGTACCCATACTTGTAGGTAATAAAAAAACCTAATTCTTCTGCTTAACGTAGAAAAATCAGGTTTTTTTATTCTAAAAATTGGATTAACGTATAATATATGCGTTTTGTCGGCAGGACCCCATCTAGACCGAATAGTTCTAGCTGAACAGGTTCACTTTGGATTTATCAGTGCTCTAAATGGAATATATGCAACTGTACATACAACAAATGAATTTATAACACAGAATGCTGCAAGTGCATATTGATGTAGATATAATCTTCCGCAATCGTGCGCGTTTGTTGAACAAGAATTAAAAGGGTGGTACATATTATACATGACTAATATGTATCACCCTTTATTTTTTATGAATTTCTATAATTTAGGTCTTGATAAATCAATTTGAAGGCATTTTTCTTACAAAACTATTACGTATTTTATATACTTTTGTTTCAGCGTTCCATTCTTTAAAAAAATTCGCTACAATATAGAAGTATGAGAATTTGATAGAAATATAAGTTGTTATTATTATAAGTAGACCACGAATGTAAGTGTGAAATATAAAAACCTCTTTTTTATTGAAAATCCTTTTATAAAGTGAAACTTCCATCAGTGGGGGGCTTCATCTCCCACTGATGGTTAATTGAATTAATCGGGCTTTTACGGGCAGTTACCCCTCATCTATCTTCTTTGCTTACTCTGAATCTTGAGGTGAGGGTCATACTGCCCGTTAATGCGGGATAGAACTGCTATGAGGGAAAACACCTTCTTTCAAATCAATTCAAATAACAAATTGAACGAACATTCGATTTAACGAATTTTTATATAAAGTATGTAGGAAATACGGGGGCTGTAATGTTATGAAGAAAAAAAGAAGTATAAAAATAAGGGTGGTACAGGCACTCTTATTTATACTTGGTTTAATTATTGTATTTGTAAGCTATGCGGCGTATGATATTTGGCATTATCGTTCTAAGACAGATCAAGTTGATACGGATGCTGCGATTGTATTAGGAGCCGCGTCGTGGAATGGAAAACCGTCTCCAGTATTTCGTGAGAGAATTAATCACGCCATTTCTCTTTATCAGAATGGAAGCGTTAAAAAAATAATTTTTACAGGTGGTACGAAATTTGAAACGGAATTAGAAGAAGCGCGTACTGCGAAAATATATGCATTAAAGCATAATGTAAAAGAGGAAGATATTTTAATTGAAACGGAATCACGTTATACAGAAGAGAATTTAAAAAATGCTCTGCAAATTGGAAAAGAACATGGCTTACAAACGTATACACTTGTAAGTGATCCACTTCATATGAAGCGAGCAATGCAAATTGCAAAGCATCTTGGTATGGATGCATATTCTTCGCCAACACCAACGTCTGCTTATCGTAGTCTAGACACAGAGTTACCATTCTTTTTCAAAGAGTTATGTTCTTATCTTGGATATGTTGCATCTTTGCCTGTTCGTTTTTTTAAAGGCGATTAAAAAAGGAAGATTTCCTAATGTTTTTAGGAAATCTTTTTTGTGCTTAAAACATTGTTTTTTCATCGGAATAGTGCAACAATTGAAATGTAGATTAATATGTTTAAGGAATAGAATGTATATAACGAAACATCCATTAGTAAGGTCTTTACAGTTCATTAGTGTGGGATAACTAAAGTAGCTAAAGAGAACAGTGTGCATATAATTTTAGCATGAAATAGAGGGGGCTGATGAAATGGGGTTTATAAGAACGAAAAAGCAACGAGAGCGATTAAGTAAATTACAACCATATATCACTCTATTCTCAAATAGAGAACAGCAGTTAGATGAATTGCATTCATTTCCTTTTGAAAATATAGAAGATTTAAAAGGGATTGGATATACAGCATGGACTGTTCCGTACGACGAAGGCGGGGCAGGAATATCTCTGTATGATTTTTTACTATTTCAGGAATATATTGCACAAGGTGATGGTTCAACAGCATTATGTATGGGCTGGCATCTTGGAATTATACAAGAACTTTCGGAAAATCGCTCATGGAATAAGAAGTTGTTTTCTTGGCTTTGTGAGAAAGTGAAAGACGGCGCACTTGTAAACCGAGCAGCAACGGAACGAAATACGGGCAGTCCAACACGAGGAGGAAAGCCAGAGACAACAGCTGTCAAAAAGGGAAATACTTGGATCATTTCTGGTAGAAAAACATTCACAACAATGGCACCGGTATTAGATTACTTTCTCGTTTCAGCATCTATAGAAGGGACAGAGGAAGTAGGGGAGTTTCTTGTCCCGCGTAATACAGAGGGTGTTTCAATTGAAGAAACGTGGGATAGTGTAGCTATGCGTGGGACAGCAAGTCATGATCTAATTTTAGAACAAGTAGTGGTTCCATATAAATACTTTGTAGAGATTATTTCTCCGCGTAGGATGACAAAGAGAAGAGGATGGCTGCTGCATATTCCAGCTTGTTATCTTGGCATTGCACAAGCTGCACGTCGGTATGCCTTGCAATTTGCAGCAACGTATCAACCGAATAGTTTACAAGCACCTATAGCAACGGTGCCAAATGTTCAAAGGTTAATAGGAGAAATGGAATTAGAAATGATGCAAGCCCGTTCTTTCTTATATAGTGTTGCAAAGCAGTATGAAGAAGGAAGTAAAGAAAGTTTGCAAGCAGAGATGGCCGCGGTGAAGTATACTGCGACAAATACGGCAATTTCTATTGTAGATAAAGCGATGCGTATTGTCGGAGCCAGAAGTTTATCTGAGAAAAATCCATTACATCGCTATTACTTACACGTACGTGCTGGACTTCATAATCCTCCGATGGATGATGCGACAATTTCACTATTAGCGCAGCATGCCTTGCAAGATTTTGAAAAGGAAAAATAGGCACTGTTTTTCCTTTTCGTATATAATAAGGGCAAGTGATGTATGAAAAGGAGAATACATATGTTAGAAGTCATCGCAACATGTTTAGAAGATGCAAAACGGATTGAACGTGGTGGTGGAGAACGGATAGAGTTAATTACAGCATTTACAGAAGGCGGGCTTACACCAAGCTATGCATTAATAAAAAATGTAATAGAAGCCGTTACCATTCCTGTACATGTCATGATTCGTCCACATGCAAAATCTTTCGTATATTCTAAAGAGGAAATTGAGTTAATGAAAGAGGATATTCGCATCGCAAAACAACTTAGCGCAACTGGTGTTGTTTTAGGTGTTTTGAATGAAGATAATAAAATTGATGAAGAAAAATTAGGACAGTTATTAGAAGTAGTAGATGAAATGAATGTGACGTTTCACCGAGCAATTGATGAAATGACGGATTTAGTAGGAAGCGTAAAAATATTGCGGAAATTTAATAAGATTACACATATTTTAACATCTGGTGGACAAGGGAAAATAGAAGATAACACTTCTGTTTTACGTGGTATGAATCAAGCAAGTGAGGGACAAATACAAATCGTTGTTGGCAGTGGTGTGACGAAAGAGAATGTGCAGCAATTGCTACACGATACTAGAATTACACAAGCTCATGTTGGTACAGCGGTGAGAGAAGGAAAATCGTGTTTTGGTGAAGTTGTCGTTCAAAATGTACAAGAAATTGTAAAACTGACTAGTTGTTAAAGGAGATATCTAGATGAAAAAGAATGAGATCGTGTCATGGGTTAAAAGTATAGCTCTAGCTTTGGTTATTGCATTTGTTTGTCGTGCATTTTTATTTACACCGTCGCTTGTACAGGGAGAATCCATGATGCCAACGCTAGAAAATAATGAGAGAATGGTTGTGAATAAAATTGGATATAGTCTACAAGGATTAGATCGTTTTAATATCATTGTCTTTCACGGGAATGAAGGTCATGATTTAGTAAAACGAGTAATTGGTTTACCTGGAGATACAATTGAGTATAAACATGATGTTTTATATGTAAATGGTAAGCCAGTTGCTGAACCATATTTAGATGAATATAAAAAGCAACTATCTGGAGGGGAGCTAACTCCTGACTTTACGTTAGAAGAGATAACTGGAAAGAAAACAGTTCCTGAGGGCTATGTATTTGTACTGGGAGATAACCGTCAAGTATCTAAGGATAGCCGAGCATTTGGTTTTGTTTCTGAAAAACAAATTGTTGGGAAAGGTTCAGTGGTATTTTGGCCACTGCAGCATGCTAGAACATTATAGTAGTTTATAAAAAAAGCAACTAAACTCATTTAGAGTTTGATTGCTTTTTTTTATTTTTATTAAAGATAAAAAATGTATTGTTAGAATTGAAAGAATATTTTATAATTTAAAACAGATATTTCATTTCGAAAATCGGAATAGGCGTTCTGAAATACGGAACGGAGGGGGACTTCATGAGTTATAACAAAACAGCAGTGAAAACAATGAACATTTTAGAATTATTTTATGAGTATGACACGTTAACATTAGCTGAGATGGTGAGATTAACTGGCATGCCTAAAACATCAGTATACCGTCTTATTGGATCTCTTGAAGAAATGGGTTTGTTGCAAAAAACAATAGATGGTGCATACAAGTTAGGATTTGTTTTTTTACGATTTGGTCAGCTTGTTTCAGAGCGGTTATCTTTACGGAAAATTGCGAAGCCTTATATGGAAAAATTACAAAAAGAAATTGGACAAGCAGTTAATTTAATTATTCAAGATGGTGATGAAGCCATTTATATTGAAAAAATTGACGGGGATCAACCTGTACGTGTATATACAGCAATTGGACGGCGAGCTCCGCTGTATGCTGGAGCGTGTCCACGTATTTTACTTACATATTTTTCAAAAGAAGAACAAGAAAATTATATAAAAAATACAACACTTGTTGCACTTGCAAAGGGCACGGTTACAGATGAAAATGAACTACGTGATATGCTACAAACTGCAAAGAATAACGGTTATGCCATTAGTTATTCAGAACTTGAAAATCATACAGCGGCGATAGCTGCTCCAATTTTTGGAAGTGATGGTATGGTAGTTGGTGGTATGAGTATTTCAGGACTAGAAGCTGAATATGATGAACCAGTAATTATAAAATGGATTGAAAATCTTACTCAAACAACGAAACAAGTATCAATAGAATTAGGATGGAAAGAAAAGAAGGTAGGGGAATAATGAAATTTTCAGCACTAGGTGATCAAGCGATTGTCGTTACATTTGGACAGAAAATCAATATGGAAATTTATGAGCAAGTACAATCTTTATTTGAGGCATTACAAAATGCACCGTTTGTTGGGATGCTAGAATGTGTTCCTTCTTATACATCTGTAACAATTTATTATGATCCCTACACATTGTATAGGGAGAAAAAGATAAATGATTCGCCGTATGACTATGTTTGTTATCATGTGCAGTCACTTTTACAAGGTGAGAATTATAAGAAAATAAAAGAATATGAATATATATCCATTCCAGTTTGTTACGGAGGGGAATACGGTCCTGATTTGGAAGAAGTAGCAAAGTATCATAGGTTAACAATAGAAGATGTAATTCGTATTCATAGTGAATCCACTTACTTTGTTTATATGCTCGGTTTCACACCAGGGTTTCCTTATTTAGGAGGTATGCCGCAGCGGATTGCAACTCCACGAAAACATACACCGCGATTAAAGATTCCAGCTGGATCTGTTGGAATCGGTGGAAGTCAAACGGGTATATATCCACTTGAAACACCAGGCGGATGGAATATTATCGGACGCACGCCGCTTTCTTTATTCCGTCCTCAAAAAGTACCGCCTACTTATTTACAAAGTGGTATGTATTTACGTTTCATCCCCATAACAGAAACAGAATTTCAGCAATGGGAGGATGAGAATGTATGAATATAGAGGTGTTACAACAAGGAATGTTGACAACTGTACAAGATTTAGGAAGACATACATATCAACAATACGGTGTACCAGTTGGCGGAGCAATGGACACAGTTGCACTTAGAATTGCGAATATGTTAGTTGGGAATGCAGAAGGGGAAGCTGGATTAGAAATTACGATTATTGGGCCGAAGCTGTTAATTAAGCAGACGACATTAATTGCAATAGGTGGTGCGAATATGGAAGCGCTTTTAAATGGAAAACGAGTTCCATTGTGGCGCCCGATATTGGTGAAAGAAGGAAGTATGCTTTGCTTTAAAAAAATTCAGTCAGGGTGCAGAGCATATGTAGCATTTGCTGGTGGAATTCATGTTCCTGATGTAATGAAGAGCAAAAGTACGTATATGCGAGCTAATTTAGGCGGATTGGAAGGTCGTGCTTTACAAAAGGGTGATCAATTGAAAATAGGTACACCTTCTCTTTGGGCAAAGCGTGTTATACAGCAGCTTGTAAATGAAAAACGAGATACAACGATGTGGGGAATAAACTCTAGTTGTTTACCAAACTATCATCATTGTCCAAAGATTCGTGTTGTGGAAGGATTAGAATTTGATAGGTTTACGGAAGAGGGTCGTCAATCTTTCTTTACAAAGCAATTTAAAATTTCCAATTATGCAGATCGAATGGGTTATCGCATAGATGGGGAGCAGGTAACGGTAGAGGGAAAATTAGAGTTGCTATCAGATACTGTGACGCATGGGACAATTCAAGTACCACCTGAAGGACAACCTATTATATTAATGGCAGATCGTCAAACGACAGGTGGATATCCGCGAATTGCCAATGTAATTTCAACTGATATACCGCTGCTTGCACAATTAAAGCCAGGAGATTATCTTTCGTTTTCGAAAATTTCAGTAAAAGAAGCGCAGCAGCTATATATAAAACAAGAACAAACTATATATCTTTTAAAAATGCTCATTAAGCTGAAAGGAGAGAAAGCATGAATGTAGTGGATTTAAATTGTGATTTAGGAGAAAGTTTTGGAGTATATAACATAGGAAATGATGATGCGATTCTACCTTATGTTTCATCGGTAAACATTGCTTGTGGATTTCATGCTGGTGATCCTTTAGTTATGCATAGTACTGTTGCAAAAGCGCTAGAACACGATGTTTCAATAGGTGCACATCCAGGTTTACCGGATCTTATTGGTTTTGGAAGAAGAATGATGCATGTTTCACCAGATGAAGTGCACGATTATATGATATATCAAATCGGGGCATTAGATGGATTTATTCGTGCATTGGGTGGAAAAATGAACCATGTTAAACCGCACGGTGCGCTCTATAATTTAGCAGCAGTAAATTCAGAAATTGCAGATGCTATTGCAAAAGCTATTTATAAAGTAAATCCAGAACTTCTTTTATTCGGATTAGCAAGTAGCGAATTTGTGCGTGCAGGAGAAAAATATAATCTTCGTGTTGTACAAGAGGTATTTGCAGATCGAACATATCAAAGTAATGGGACCTTAACAAATCGTAAAGAATCAAATGCATTGATTACAAATGAAGAAGATGCAATAAGACAAGTGTTGCAAATGGTGCAAAAAGGGAATGTTCAAGCTGTTGATGGGACGATCGTTTCAATTGCAGCACATACAATTTGTATTCATGGGGATGGCGTGCATGCTGTTGATTATGCGAAAAGCATTTACAATGCACTACAGCAAGCACAAATTAACATTTGTGCACCGTAATACGTAAAAAAGATAGGGGGGTTATATATGGTGAAATTGATTGGAATTTTACTTGTAGCAGTTGGTTTTTTATTTCGATTTAATACATTGTTAGTTGTTATGGTAGCTGGAATTGTAACAGGGATGGTATCCGGTATGTCATTTCACGAAGTGATAAGTTTATTTGGAAAATTCTTTATAGAAAATCGATATATGTCCATGCCAATTTTATTGACACTTCCGGTTATTGGAATTTTAGAGCGTTACGGATTGAAAGAACGAGCAGAAGCACTGATTACAAAATCAAAAGGAGCAACGACGGGGCGCGTTCTTCTATCGTATTTTACTATTCGCGAAGCAACTGCAGCGATTGGGCTTAACATTGGAGGACATGCGCAAGCAGTAAGACCACTTGTTGCACCGATGGCGGAAGGGGCAGCGCAGGCTCGTTACGGAAAACTTCCAGAGAAGTTAAGAGAAAAAATTAAAGCGTCCGCAGCGGCTGCAGAAAATACAGCGTGGTTCTTTGGAGAAGATATTTTTATTGCAACAGGTGCTATTTTATTAATGAAAGGATTTTTTGATTCTGTCGGCATGCATGTTGGTGTGTGGGATATGGCACTTTGGGGAATTCCAACAGCAATTTCTGCATTTATTGTAAGTTGGATTCGTTTTCGTCAAATTGATAGACATATAGACGACGTTATGAAACAAGAAGCGAATCAAAATAAGGAGGCGATGTAGCGTGAAATTAATTACACTTGATACAATTTATTATCTACTTGGTATTATTGTTGCTTTTATTGCAATTCGTGTTGCTTTTGATCGTCAACATCCGAACCGTTTTGGTTCTAGTTTGTTTTGGGCGTTGTTTGCTATTACATTTTTATTTGGAAATATTATGCCCTCGTTTTATGTCGGTTGTCTCGTTTTAGTTATGGTTATTTTAGCATCATTAAACCAAGTAACAAAATCAAATGAACAAGAAGCACCAGTAGAAGAGCGTGTAAAACATGCAGCAAAATTAGGAAATAAAATTTTCATGCCAGCTATATTAATCCCTTTGTTTACTATTATCGGAACGCTCACTCTTGGGAAACTCAAGTTTGGAGATATATTTGTTGTGGATCCTGAAAAAGTAACACTAATTGCACTAGCATTAGGTGCATTAGTTGCCCTTGCTTTTGCGATGGCTATTACAAAAGCAAAAGTGACAGAGCCAGTACAAGAAGGGAGCCGTTTACTACAAGCGGTCGGATGGGCCGTTATTTTACCACAAATGCTTGCTGCTCTTGGCGGTATATTTGCTAAGTCTGGAGTTGGACAGGTAGTGGCGGATTTAGTTGGACAAGTATTGCCGACTGAATATCCATTCGTGGCTGTCATGGCATATTGCTTAGGAATGATGTTATTTACAATGGTAATGGGAAATGCGTTCGCTGCTTTTGCTGTTATTACAGGGGGGATTGGTTTGCCTCTTATTGTTCAAATGCACGGAGGAAACCCAGCAATTATGGCAGCGCTTGGTATGTTTGCTGGTTATTGCGGTACATTGTTAACGCCGATGGCTGCTAACTTTAACATTGTTCCGGCAATGTTGTTAGAGCTTAAAGATAAAAATGCTGTTATTAAAGCGCAAGCGCCAGTTGCCGTCGCTATTTTTATAATTAACATGCTTGTTATGTACGTACTTGTATATCGATTTTAAAGGAGGGAGGATTGATGAAAAAAATTTTATTAACAGGATTTGAACCATTTGGAGGAGAAAAAATCAATCCTGCTTGGGAAGTTGCTAAACAACTTGATCAAAAGAGAATAGGTGAATATACAATCGTTAGTAAACAAATTCCTACTGTTTTTCACACATCCTTACAAATGTTAGAATTTTATATTGATGAAGTAGATCCAGCTCTTGTGGTGTGTATTGGACAAGCAGGGGGACGTTCCGATATTACAGTGGAGCGCGTTGCAATTAATGTAGATGATGCAAGAATTCCTGATAATAAAGGAAATCGGCCGATTGATATACCAGTGATTGAGGATGGTCCAGTGGCGTATTGGTCAACACTTCCCATAAAAGCAATTGTGAAGCAACTTCGTGAAGGGGGAATTCCAGCATCTGTTTCCCAAACAGCAGGGACGTTTGTCTGTAATCATCTTTTTTACGGACTTATGCACATATTAGCAAAACAGAAAGATCATATTTCTGGTGGTTTTGTACATATTCCATTTTTACCAGAACAGGCGAGTGCATATCCTGGACAACCGAGCATGTCGCTTTCTAACATTACAAAAGGAATAGAGCTTTTAATACAAACAGCTTTGGAAGTAGAAATAGATATAGTAGTAGCAGAAGGTACAACGCATTAAGAGAAAATTTCCAAGTTGCTGCATATGCCTGTTATAATGAAAGAAGAAATATACATAGAGGTGAATGTTGTGCAGCATTATGGAGAAGTGCGTTCTATCATTGACAATGCTAAGAAAATTACGGTGTTAACTGGAGCGGGTGCAAGTACAGAAAGTGGGATACCAGACTTTCGATCAGCAAACGGTTTGTATGCGGATGCAAATGTAGAAATGTATTTATCAAGAGGATATTATAATCGAAACCCGAAAGATTTTTGGAAACATTATAAAGCAATCTTTCAAATTGAAACATTTCATCAATATAAACCGAGCAAAGGACATACGTTTATTGCGCAGTTAGAAGAAAACGGAAAAGATGTTGTTGTTTTAACACAAAATATTGATGGACTTCATCAACTGGGCGGGAGTAAACGTGTCATTGATTTACATGGTACACTGCAATCTGCTCATTGTCCAAAGTGTCGTACGAAATATAACTTACAATATATGATTGAACATGAAGTACCGCGTTGTGAGAAGTGTAATTTCATTTTAAATCCTGATGTTGTGTTATATGGAGACACATTGCCTCAATTTCAAACAGCCGTTGAACGCTTGTATGAAACAGATGTATTACTTGTTATGGGAACATCATTAAAAGTACAGCCTGTAGCATCATTCCCGCAAATGGCAAAACGAGAGATAGGGGCAACGACGATCCTTATTAATGACGAGCGGACAGGACAAGAACCGTATTTTGATTATACGTTTCATGAAACAATAGGAGAATTTGTGGATGGATTTTTAGCAGGTGGAGCAGACAAAGCAGAGTAAATGAAACTAAAGCTAAAGAAGTTTATGCCAAAGTGGTTTTAAAGGGATATATAGTGCCCAACTAGCGAATGTATTAACCTAAGAGAATAAGAAGCAGTAACAAGTAACGCATGGTTGTTTCTTTTATCCATGCGTTACTTGTTCTTTTATTTAGGAATCAATATACAATAAGAGAGTTGCTTATTATGAAAATCGAGTTTTTTATCCCGTAAAAGTCCGATTGGTTCAACTAACCATCAGTGGGAGATGAAAAAAAACCTACTGATGGAAGTTTCACTTTATATTATTTTTTTAGCGATAAACCATAAACAATCGTTTCACTTGGTGTTGTAATTTTAAAGCCTGTGCTGTAATCTAGCGTCATTGTATTTCCGATATAATCTTTTGTGAAGTCATCGATTTGAATAACAAGCTGTTCGTCTTCAAATACGACATCTTTTGCATGATATTCATCGACAATTAAATCGATATTCACATAGACAGTACAAGTGTTGCCTATAGTTCCTTTTACTCTAATAATTGTTTTACCTTCGTTTTGTAATTGTTGCAGTTTTTCTTTTGCTGTATTTGTAACACAAATATTCATGTAATCCCTTCCTTTTCTTAAATTCTCATTCTATTATGGCAAAAATATAATAAACCGGCTACTCGGACACATAAGAAAACCTATCAACTTTTGTTGATAGGTTGTTATTTTTAAAGCTCACATTTATCTAGTGGAATAACTTTTGTTTTCTTTGTAAATTTATAACCTAACCAAAGTATTAAGAAAAGAGGTAAACCAATATATGAAACGAGTACACCGTTCCAATCAATAGATTTTCCCATAAATGCACCGTAGTTTTGACCGAGAATAACGATTAAACATAATACAAATGCAAAGATTGGACCGAATGGGAACCATTTTGCTTTATATGGTAAGTCATTTAAGTCTTTTCCTTGTGCAGTGTATGCCTTGCGGAAACGGTAGTGACTAATTGCAATTCCGATCCAAGCGATGAAGCCTGACATACCAGAAGCATTTAAGAGCCATACATAGACCACACCATCACCGAAAAAAGAAGCTAAGAAAGCAACACATCCAACTAATGATGTTGCAATCAATGCATTTACAGGTATACCACGACTATTTAGTTTTCCTAAAAATTTAGGTGCTTTACCTTGGTTTGCTAAATCCCAAAGCATACGTGCTGATGCATACATACCAGAGTTACCAGCAGACAGAACAGCTGTTAAAATAACGGCGTTCATTACTGATGCCGCAAAGGCAACACCTGCTTTTTCGAATACAAGTGTAAATGGACTTACTGTTACATCACTTGCTGCAAGGCTTTTGTCTGTATATGGAATGAGTAAACCAATTACAAGAATTGCTAAAATATAGAACAGTAGAATTCGCCAAAAGATGCTGCGAATTGCTTTTGGAATATTGCGTTGTGGATCTTCAGTTTCACCAGCCGCAACCCCTAATAATTCTGTTCCTTGGAATGAGAATCCAGCTGCCATAAATACACCAATGATTGCCATGAAGCCTCCGTTAAACGGTGCATCTGCAACTGTGAAGTTTTTAAAACCAACAGGTTCTCCGCCCATAATACCGAAAATCATAAGAAAACCGACAATTAAAAAGGCGATAACAGTTACAACCTTAATAAGTGCAAACCAATATTCAGCTTCCCCAAACCCTTTTACAGACATATAATTTAAAAGAAACATAATAGCTAAACAAATAGCACTCCAAATAAGGGAAGGTGTATTTGGGAACCAAAACTTCATAATTAATGTAACTGCAGAGAGTTCAGCAGCAATCGTGATGGCCCAGTTATACCAGTAGTTCCAACCTAATGCAAATCCAAGAGCTGGATCGACAAATCTTGTTGCGTATGTGCTAAATGATCCTGCTACAGGCATGTACGATGCTAATTCTGCTAAACTCGTCATTAAAAAATATACCATAATACCAATTGCAGCATAGGCGACGAGAGCACCGCCAGGACCAGCTGAGTGGACAACACCACCGCTTGCTAAGAATAAACCTGTTCCAATTGTACCACCAAGTGAAATCATTGTAAGATGGCGGGATTTCAATCCGCGTTTTAGTTCGTTATTTGTTTGTGCAGATTGATTTGTAGACGTAGAGGTAACTTTTGTAGTTGCGCTGTTCATTTTCAACACTCCTTTTCTTGTAAGATAGGAAGGAGCGGGGGGAATTAAAAAAAACCGCCAAAGGACTTTAGCGGAGCATTTCAAAAATAGCCACCCCATCATACCTTCCGTTAAGATAGCGCCCCACGTTTACACGGTAACTTTGTAAACGTGACAGTTCTGTTCCTATTCGAAAACAGCCCCAGCAAATACTTCCAGAGAAGAAGTATAAACTTCGGCAGCTTTTCCTTTCATTCGGAGTTATTGACGTTCTCTGCGTCTCGTCCGGATTACTAATAAAAGCCGCAACCTCTACCTCATCGGATTGATGAGGATTTTTTCTATTGCTATGATTTTTAATATATCGCAATTGTAATGAGTTTCTGAGAATATTGCAAGGATTTTTTTGTAGAAAAAAAGCGAAAAAGAATGGCTATTTTAGAAAAGCGCTTTCAAAATTCATCCCGGTCCTAAAAAATATGTAATAAGTAACCTCTTGATGAAAAAGGTTATACAATAGTTTCGCATTGTGTTTCAAAAAATCCTTTAAAATTTACAGAAAATTGAGACAAATAAATTTCGACAAAATATATTGTAGAAGAGGAGACTAAAAGAAAACAAGCTTCCCTTTATGGGGAAACTTGTTTTTGTTTGTTATATACAATTTTTTTGTTTGTCTGTTGTGATTGATTACGAGTCGTAATAATCAGTGCAATTGTAACGACAAGACCTGTCACAATATAAGCAAGAAAAATTACGCTTTGATTTACTTTAAAAGTTGTTAATAGCGTACGGATATTGGTGAAAATAATGAGTCCTCCGACAAGAACTCCAAGTAAATGAGAAGGAACAATTCGTACTAGCCACGCAGCAATTGGTGCTGCAATGATACCACCAAGCATAAGAGCAAACACCCAAAACCAACTGACTTGTTCCCATCCAAGAGAAATGAAAAATCCAAGTGTGGCAGCTAATGAAACAGGAAATTCACTCGTATCTACAGAACCGACAACTTTTCTTGCTTCATTACCGCGTGCAAGTAAAACAGGAGTAGTAATTGGGCCCCAACCGCCACCGCCTGTTGAATCTACAAAACCTGCAAAAAGGCCAAGTGGGATTAATTGCTTACCAGACAGGCGTTTATTATTTGTTTGAACAACTTGTTTTTGTAAAATAAATCTTAATAAGATATATACACCTAATACGAATAAAAATACTGAAATATATGGTTTAATTAAATTTCCTGGTAAGTTACTTAAAAAGCAAGCACCTACAAAAGCGCCAATTGCACCCGGTAATGTCAGTCTTGAAACGGTATATTTATCGACATTTCCAAAGCGGATATGTGAAATACCAGATGCGGCAGTTGTAACAACTTCGGCTAAATGAACAGATGCTGAAGCGACCGCCGGTGCAATTCCAAACATGAGTAGTAATGAGGAAGATGTTACCCCATAAGCCATTCCCAAAGCTCCATCAATGAGTTGAGCAAAAAAACCAATGATAGCAAAGACAATTAATTTTTGCATGTTTAATACCCCCGTTTATAATAAAGTGAAATTACCATCAAGGACTGATGGTTAATTGAATCAATCGGGCTCTTACGGGCAATAATCTCCCATCTATCTCTTTTGTCTTCTCAAAATCTTAAGGTGGGGTCTTGCTGCCCAAAAGTAGCGGGATAAAATAAAAAAGGCTCCTTTCTCTAGTGAGAAAAGAGCCTTTGGTTTTCCAATCAGCTTTATCATATTCTAATTTTTTTTATTATAATACATATTAATCATATAAATCAACTATGTTTTAAATAAAATTTTGAATTGCCAGAAATAAACGAAAAGTAATACACTAAAAAAGATAAAGGTAAGGATGGTGAGGAGATGTTACAGTTTGATCATCTTGTTCACGTAATTCAATGCTCTCCAGCTGAAGCAATAAAACAAATGAAGATACTCGGATTTCATACAGTTCAAGGAGGAGAGCATACGAATTGGGGAACATATAATAGCTTATGTTATTTTGATTTGGCATATATTGAGTTTTTAGCAGTTCAGAACAAAGAAGCTGCAAACAGAGCAGAGAACCCTCTCATTCAGCAAACTGTTCGTAAGTTGCAAATGGGGGAAGGGATGCTTCAAGTTGCACTGCGTACAGAACATATAGAAGAACTTGCTAAGAAATTCTCTGAAAAGGGATTTCATATAAATGGTCCGCTGGAGGGAAAACGTTTAAGAGATGATGGAACTCTATTAAGCTGGAAAATGCTATTTATTGAACAGGAAGCTGATGAACCTAGATTACCGTTTTTTATTGAGTGGGGTGAATCGGATGAAAAAAGAAGAGCAGATTTACAGAAAAAAGGAGTGATTTCATTTCATGACAATAATGTAACTGGAATGAAAAAGTTATTCTATGCTGTTAATAATGTAAATGAAACAAGCAAACTATGGAAAGAGTTATTGCAAATAGAAATGAGTACGCCAAAAATAGATAAGGAGTGGAATGCTGTATTTCGAAGTTTTTCTCTTGGGAAAATAACAATTCAACTTTGTGAACCAATAGGGAATGGAGTAGTTCAGAATCAATTACAGAACTGCGGGGAGGTACCATTTGCTGTAGAGTTTCAAGGAGACAAGGAGAATACGAGTGTATATCAGATATCGAATGGTATGTACATATTTTAAGAGGAATCAAGGTGAACGAAGTAATAAAGCAATTAGCAGAGCATACAAATTGGCCGGCAATTGTCCAAACAAAATTTTGGTATAAATCGAAAGGCTTCCAATCGTAATGTTGGAAGCCTTTACGAATAACAAAAGTTGATTGCTTTTTGAAGTCGAAAGATCCCTTCAGTAATATAATTTATATTTACTTTTCCATATGATAGACGAATATAATCATCTTTTGCACCAAAAATACTGCCGGGCATAAAGGCCACTTGTTGTTTTAAACTTTGCATAATAAGTTGTTTCTCTTGAATAGGTTGTTTTAATTTTCCCCATATGTAAATTCCGCCTGTTGGTATAGAAAATGAGAGTTCTTTCTGAAGTGAGCATCGCAGTGCGTCTGCTAATATATTTCTTTTTTGTAATAGTTCATAGCGTAACTGTTGTAAATGTGTTTCAAATGGAACTGTTTCAAAAAATTGTTGTATAAGCCATTGCGGAAAAATACTTAAACCTAATTCCATTTGATGCCGTGCATCTGATAATCGTTCAACAACAGACTGCGGAGCAACGAGCCAGCCGATTCGTAATCCTGGTGCTATCATTTTAGACAGAGAATGAACATAAATGACTGTTCCGTTTGTATCAATTGATTTTAAAGTTGAACATGTTTGTTCTTTATTTTCTAATGTTAATAAGCTAGAAGGGTCATCTTCAACAATTGGAATTCGTAAATCGGCACATAAAGATAGAAGTGTTTCCCTTCTTTTGGGATGAAGGAGTGTCCCTGTTGGATTTTGATAATTGGGATTTAAGAAAATCATTTTAATCCGGTGCTTTCGATAAAGTTCGTATACATCGTCTGGATGAATGCCATGTTCATCAACAGGTAATGGAAAAATACGAATGCCAGCCGATTGGAAAAGGGGCAAGGAATAGCAATGCGACGGACTTTCAAATGCGACTGCATCGCCTGGATTTAATAAACATTGCACAATAAGGTGCAGTGCTTGCTGCGCACCGGAAGTAATCATAATCGATTGTTCAGTTGCATCAATTTGTAAATGCTCCTTCATATATTTAGCTACAATTTTTCGTAAAGGAAGGTAGCCTTGTGGATGATCATAGCTTAATGATTGTGTTAACGGTTGTTCGCGTAAAATTGCTTGTAATTGCTGATGAGGAAACAAATCACATCCAAGTTCACCGTTTGCAAAATCAATGATATTTTCATTTTGCTGCACTTGCTCACGAATGTAGCGAAGGAGTGGTAAGTTAGGCAAAAATGTCCCACCTTCCACAAAACCGCTCCAATTCGGTGCGAATTTCGGCGATACACCCCACATCTGTGTACTGACCCTTGTGCCTTTTCCAGTTGTACTTTCAACAATTCCCATTGCACGTAGTTCATTATAGGCCGTTGTAATTGTACTTCGATTTACTTGAAGCTGCTCTGCTAGCTTGCGCTCTGAAGGGAGAAAACTTCCTGGTGGAAGCTCTCCGTACATAATACGCCTTTCAATATAATCAACAACTTGTTGATAGATCGGGATTTTACTATCTAAATCTAACTTCCATTTCATTTGTAACGTCTCCTTGTTCCTTCATTATCACCATTATAGCAAATTGGCTGGGTGAAAAAACAGCCAATTGGATGGTGTTGCATTGGGCCAATTTTACTATGCTAAATGAGGGAAGGGGAGATTTGGATGAAACGAAGGCAAATGGAATGGCTCCTGATGTTAGTTGCTTTAGTATGGGGAGCAAACTATACGATAGGAAAATACGGAGTGACATATATGTCATCCATTCAATTTAATAGTATGCGCTTTTTAATTGCATCACCAATATTACTACTTATTACTTTTATTATGGAACGTTCATTACGTATAGAGAGGAAAGACTGGCTGAGACTTTTGGTGGTTGGTATTGTAGGGACAACTTTATATCAAACGCTGTTTATGCTTTCAGTAAAATATACCTCTGCGACGAATGCTTCATTATTAATTGCAATGTCTCCAATCTTTACTGGGATTTTAGCTGTATTGCATAAACAAGAACGTTTTTCTCTGAAAATACAAATCGGATCTATGCTTTCTTTTGGCGGGGCAGCGCTTGTGCTATTGACAGGGCATACGAATCAGTCTACATATGAATACGCATGGCTTGGAAATATAATTGGATTGGTTGCGTCGATTGCATGGGGCTGGTATCCAATTCTTGCTCAGCCGCTTATTACGAAATATTCTGCGATGCGAGTAACCGCTTGGTCAACGTTATTAGGAATTGTTCCGCTTGTTTTATACTGCATTATGAATGTAGACTCCTTAACATGGCCGAGTGATATGCTAAGTTGGGGGTCGTTAGGATATTCTATTGTATTTGCAACGATTTTTGGACTTGCAATGTGGTACGTTGGGATTAGTAAAATTGGTTCAACAAAAGTAATGGTGTATATGTATCTTGTTCCATTATTCGCGGTTATATTTGCAGCTGTAACGATAGGCGAACAGGTGAACATCATGCAATTGTTTGGTGGGTTTGTTATTTTTGCTGGGTTATACGTTGTGAAAAAAGGAACAGTGAAAAAGCCAGCGCTCAATTTAAAAAAGGTAAGTTAGTATGAAAATGACCACGTCCTAAGAGGAGTGGTCATTTTTGTTTACATAATAAGATTGCTTGCTTCACGGCCCATTACTGGTGATCGTGAACAAGCAACTGCTGTGCTTCAGAAGAAGATATCCAATGTAAGATGTGATCATCTTCAATAGGAACATGATGTTCTCGTACTTTACTACATATGTAAAAATGGCCATCATTTAGATAGTATACATTTTCTTTTTCTGCATAAAAGTAGCGCTCAGCATTTCCGATATAGTGGTGTACCTCAATTTCCCAGCCTAATTCCTCTAATAATTCACGATGTAAGCATGCTTCTTTTGTTTCGTTATTTTCTATCATACCTTTTGAGAGGACTCCCACCTCTAAATGTACGTAAAGGTGGCGAGGTGAATCGAAAAAGTGTATCCTAATTTCATTTATTTTTATTGTATTATCTCATATGATGATACGAAATTCCGAAAAATGATAAAGGAAAGTGAACTTCAATGGCTAATAACATACATATAAATGAGAAGTGAGAGGACATGACATATGCATATTAGAAAAATTAGGCCTGAGGATTATATTACAATTCATTCTGTTATTAATGATTGGTGGGGCGGGAGACAGATGGCAGACATGCTGCCACAGCTTTTTTTTGTTCATTTTCAAGAAACGAGTTTTATTATTGAAAAGGATAATGAAATTGCAGGGTTTTTATGTGGCTTTTTTTCACAAACTTTTGAAGATGAAGCATACGTTCATTTCATCGGTGTGAATCCAAAATATAGAAGACAAGGGATTGCGTCAGCACTGTATTCCTCCTTTTTTGCTGCCGTTCGGTCCCATGGTCGTCATGTTGTAAAAGCAGTAACATCTCCTGTTAATCAAAAGTCCATTCAATTTCATCGTGATGTAGGGTTTAATATTGAAAAAGGAGATAGTGAAATAGAGGGGATATCTGTACATACAAATTATGATGGACAAGGTGGAAGTCGAGTGTTATTTATAAAACATTTATAAATGATGTAAGCAGCAAAACGATATAAAATTGTTATGCTGCTTTTTTATTATAAAATATATACTTTTGTTTTTTCTCGAGAGGTGTTTTTAGTAAAATGTTGTTTATGATAGTACTTGCAAAACATAATACCAATGTAGTTTGAAGTCGAATTTGCAGTAAATAATCGCACTTTGCGGTATGTGTCATGATAAGTTAAAGAGGATTCTTTCGAACAGATACAAAATTTTTAATAAAAATTAAGATAAAAGGCAATATAAGGAGGGTTGAATTTATATTTCGAAAGGAAGGATAGCAATTGAGTAAAGTTCTATACATTACCGCGAATCCGAAACCAACTGATCAATCATATGGACTTTCAGTTGGACAAGCTTTTTTAGAAGCATATCGTCACGAGGCTCCGGATCATGAAATTATTGATCTTGATTTGTACAAAACCAATATTCCATATATTGATGCAGATGTACTTAATGGATGGGGAAAGCTACAAAAAGGGACAGCGTTTGAAAATCTTTCTGCAGAAGAGCAAAGTAAGATCGCTGCAATTAATAAATTAACAGATCAGTTTGTAGAAGCAGATAAATATATATTTGTAACACCGATGTGGAATTTTAGCTTTCCACCGCTTATGAAAGCATACATTGATACAATTTGTATGGCAGGAAAAACATTTAAGTATACAGAAGAAGGTCCTGTTGGTTTGTTATCTGGTAAAAGGGCCGTTCATATTCAAGCACGCGGTGGTATTTATTCAGAAGGACCAGCAATAGAAAAGGAGTTTGGAGATCGTTATCTTCGGGCGATTATGAGCTTTGTTGGAATTGAAGATGTACAATCTATTATTGTAGAAGGTATGAATCAAATGCCGGATGAGGCAGAGAGCATTAAAGAAAAAGCAATGGCACACGCGAGAGAAGTTGCAAAAGGCTTTTTTGAATAATTAGAAAAAAACCCACAAATTTCTTATAATGGAATTTGTGGGTTTTTATTTATCAGATAAGTGTGGGGGGAATCGGGATGGATATTGTTTTTACAGAGGATGGGAAACGTTTTAATTATCGTGTAGCAGCTGTATGTATAGAGAATGGAAAGGTTCTTCTTCATCGGGGGAAGGGAGATAACTTTTGGTGTCTACCTGGAGGACGAGTTCAAATGCTTGAAAGTAGTGAGTCTGCTCTTAAACGAGAGATGAAAGAAGAGTTAGAAGTGGATGCAAATGTAAAACGATTAATATGGATTGTTGAGAAGTTTTTTACTTATGATAATCATGCGTTTCATGAAATAGGTTTTTACTATGAAACGCATTTAGAAGATTGTGTTATTCCAAAAACAGGTTCTTTTATAAGAGAAGATGGCGGACGAGAATTTGAGTTTCAATGGGTTCCACTAGAGGAGATCCATCATTTTAATACGCAACCTGCCTTTTTAAAAACAAAGCTAGATCATTTACCGCAGTGTGTAGAACATATTGTGACAAATTAAAAGAAAGGCGGCTCTGTACCGTTCAGGTTATGTATAATTTCAAATAAAAATAGACTGCCTCAAAAGGTACGTATGTGCCTTTTGGGGCAGTCTATTTTTGTGAAATCCTATCTTTTAAAAATTGGGTATAGGTCAGGAGAATAAGAAGAGTATATTATTGTTTTGTCTAGCATAAAAGACATCCGACTCTAAGCTGTACATATGGAAATATAGTTGAATAATAATTTTGGTGAGCAAAGGGAATAGTAAATATAATTTTGAGTCGTAGAAGGGATAACTGCCCATTAAAAAGAGGATAAAAACAAAATTATTGCTTTTCAAATGAAATTCATGTATATTAATTGACATATCAATTATTGACGTATCAATTATTGATATGTCAACTTTTTGAGTAGTCTAAAAAAGGGGTGGTAATTTGAGCGATTCATGTTCAAAGGAAGCGATTATTTTATATAAATTACATTTCCTCAATAAGGACATTAGTTCGAAATTCGAAGGTTGTACGGGGATTAGCCAGTCTAGACTTGAACTTTTACATCAACTTTATCTAGTAGATGAAATAAGTCAAAAAGCACTTCAAAAAGAAATCAATATTGACAATGCAGCAATTACTCGGCATTTAAAGCAACTTGAAGCTAACGAAATGATTACAAGACGTAAAAATCCGAATGATAATCGAATAACCCTTGTTAGTTTAACGGATGCTGGTCGGAATAAAATTCACTCCTTTCAAGAGGAAAAAGAGCGATTTGCCACTTCTGTGTTAAAGGATTTTAACGAAGAAGAACGCGATGAACTTCTAAATATGTTAAATCGCATTCAAAAAAATATAAAAGAAGTCTAATGTAACCATTAGACAGAAAAAGGGAGAATTCATCTATGATTAACATACAAAAGACAAATAATTTTACAGAAATTATGACAGGTCGTCGTTCTATTCGAAAGTACGATTCGTCTGTAAAAATTAGTAAAGAAGAAATGACAGAAATCCTTACAGAAGCAACGCTTGCACCATCTTCTGTAAATATGCAGCCATGGCGCTTCTTAGTAATTGATAGTGCTGAAGGAAAGGAAAAGCTTGCGCCACTTGCTAAGTTTAATCAACTTCAAGTAGAAACATCGGCAGCAATGATAGCTGTTTTTGGTGATTTGAATAATTTTGAAAATGCCGAAGAAATTTACGGTAAAGCAGTTGAACTTGGATATATGCCTTCAGAAGTCAAAGAAAGTCAAATGGAGAAGCTTACAGCTTATTTCTCAACAGTTTCGCCGGAAGTAATGAAAGACACAGTTTTAATTGATGGTGGTCTTGTTGCGATGCAACTTATGCTTACAGCTCGTGCTCACGGATACGATACATGTCCAATTGGTGGATATGAAAAAGATAAAATTGCAGAAGCGTTTGGTTTAGATAAAGAGCGTTATGTGCCAGTTATGTTAATTTCAATTGGGAAAGCAGCTGACAGTGGCTACAAATCAGTTCGCCTTCCAATTGATAAAATTGCTCAGTGGAAGTAATTGTAAAGGATTGCAAAGTTTCATCATTTGCGTGATTGACTTTTTTCATATACAAATACAAGTAGAAAAGTGAGAGGAGACAGTACCATGATTATTATCCATGCTAAATTTCATGTGGATCCAGTAAAACAAGAAGCGTTTTTAGATGAGATTCAGCCGCTAATCAGTGGTTCAAGAAAAGAAAGTGGAAATATGTCTTATGATTTGTACAAGGATACCGAAAAAGAAAATGTCTATACAATGGTAGAGGTGTGGGAAAATGCCGAAGTAGTTGCTAATCATAATAAGAGTGAGCATTTCACTTCTTTTGTTAGCAAAGCAAATCAATTTTTAGTTGCACCATTAGATATAAAAGCTTTTGATGGAAAACCACTACAAGGGTAATAACAAGGAGAGCGTATAAATTGACGCACTAGTTTGTGAAAAATTATGATACGGTTATAGACAGTTTCCATCGTTTCAATGAAATGTAGGTGGAATTTTTAATTAAGGGGGAAGAAAGATGACAAATTCAAATAATAAAATAGCCAGTATCTATGAAGGCACGAATATAAACAATTGGGGATCATTTCAAAACGTGGAAGAAACAAAGTTATTTGATCCGATTCAAATTGGAGCTTGGTCTCTTCGTAATCGTGTGGCAATGGCACCGATGACGCGTTGTTTTGCTAATGATGAGACAGGGGTAGTTGGAGCTGATGTAGCCGAGTATTACCGGAAACGTGCGGCAGATGGTGTTGGTCTAATTATTACAGAAGGAATAGTAATTAGCCCAAGGGCGAAGGGGAATCCAGGTGTCCCAGGTATTTATACCGAGGAGCAAATTGATTCTTGGAAGTCAGTAACAGATGCAGTACATGAAGAAGGTGGAACAATTATTGCGCAAATATGGCATGTAGGACGTATGAGCCATCATGAACTAACAGGTGGATTCTTACCACAAGCACCTTCAGCTATTGCGGCACAAGGAAATGTCCCACGTTTTCGGAAGCCTTTTGATACGCCAGAAGCGATGACAATAGAAGAAATTCAAGAGACTATCGAACAGTATGCACAAGCTGCTAGGAATGCGATAGAAGCAGGTTTCGATGGGGTAGAAATTCATGGGGCACATGGGTATTTAATTGATCAATTTGCTTATGAATTTGCGAATCATCGAAATGATCAATATGGTGGAGATTTAAAACAAAGGTTAACATTTATGAAAGAAGTATTGCAAGCCGTTATAAGTGCGATTGGTGCAGATAAAACGCTTATTCGTTTTTCTGCATTTAAAGGTGATAACCCTAGCTACATGTGGGAAAATCCTGAAGCAGCAATTCAAACTTTCGTAGAGATGTTCTGTGAAGTAGGATTAACGATGATTCATCCTTCAACAATGAATTATACGCAAGTTATAGCTGACGGAAAAAACTTACATCAATTAGTTCGTAAATATTGGGATGGTATAATTGTAGGAGTTGGGAATTTAAATCCAAAAGAGGCAGAAGAAGCACTACAAGAAGGTACAATTGATGTAGCGGCATTTGGTAGACCATTGATTTCTAATCCGGATTTTGTTCATCGTGTTACACATGGGGAAAGTTTAGAGGAATACGATGCAAAGCAGCATCTTGCTACATTAATATGAATAATAATAAAAGAAGAGCACATAAGGTGTTCTTCTTTTATTATGTAAGCAAAAAATATAAGAGAATAGCATGATAGGGGAAAGCGAAAATGAATGAAACGCTACTCGTTATTATTAGTATATTAATATTGTTTTGCTATTCATTATCTTTTTTTTACTTTAAAAATATCCAACTTTTATGTAAGCTCTCTATACTTCTTTGATAAACGAATGAACTCTGTTTTATTTCTTTTATCTAACGCTTGATCTATCTCCATCATAATATTCATCTTCTTCTGTGTAATTAAAACACCTTTTAAAAATTCTTCAGCTATTTTAGATGCACCTTTTATATTACCCTTATCATACTACTAAGAACCTCGATGACTCCAGTAGGAGAAGTCGAGGTTTTTAGCTAGTATTGAGATTTAAGCTTATTTTTTCTTTTCTTTCACTCATTTTTGATATTTGTATAATGTATGAACTTCTCTTTTAAATTTCTGGAGAAGTTCAGTATCATCACGATTTGCATACCTTGTAGCGTTATATGCATCGATAATCACATCAAATTGAATGGAGATCTTTTCTTCTCTATGAAGTCTTTCCATCCATTGTTCAACTGTTTCACCGCGTAGCCGATTTAATGGTGGTTTTAGTTTCTTTTCCAAATTAAATATTTCTTTACGAATTGCATTGTTTGGTGGGCGTAACTTTCGGTTTCGCTTTTGTATATTTCGTTGTTCTAGACCAACAATGATAGGTTCATAGGAAGACATACGCCCAAAGTTGATTTCATGACGCCTTTTAAATAGTTTCCAAATCACATAAATGGCAGCAACTACAATGATAAGAATTGTAATACATTGTAAAACGAACGGATCATATTCTTTTCCTAGAACCTGTGGAGGCGGCGAATTACCTTGCATCAAATTACTATTTAAAGAACGGTCAGTTTGCTTCAGTTCAGCTGCTAGAAATAGTGGGTTTAAAATATATCCTAATCCTAAAGCAATCCATTGAATGACATAAGTGATGCCAGTTCGTACGTAAGAAAGGAAAGGTATGAATAAAAAACTAGTAATCCCAATAGCTGTAACTGATAGTAATCGCATTATTTGTTGATTTCGATTAAAACTTGTCATCCATAATGTTAGGAGTGTATGCAAAATGAGTAATCCTAATTCCCATATGGAAGGAAGCTGCATATGGAGAAAAATGGAACCAAAAGACCATAGAACGGCTCCTAATAATTTATGAAAGGGTGAAACATCATCTTTTGCGTACACAAGAAAAAAGAAAAACGGTAATAATACGGAACTTATAGTAGAAAATAACGCCAAAGAATAGCAAACCATGACTTGTAGAATGAATAGTGCTACAAACCATGTTTTTTTCTTTTTACTAATTTTTATAATAGGCAGCAAGCAAATATGACTGACTAGAAGAAACAAAACAATGTGTACAACTTCTCCTTTTTCAGTTAATAAAGAAAGAAGGAGGAGAAGAATAAAATCATTAACGTACCGTAGCCATGTATTCAAGCTGTTCCACCACTCCTTCATTGTGAACAATATATGTTGGCTGTGTTGTATAAGGTATAGTATGTTTAGGGAAGCCAAGGAAAAATAGTGTAGACGACCTCACTCTTTTTCGCATCATATAATGCAGAAAACTCTCTCGCGGCAGTAATGTACTATCTTCTGAAATACGTGCAAGTTCTTCCAATGCTTTTGCATAATGCATAGAGCCTTCATTCAGCGTCAAGTGCATAGGCCCATCTTCTGTTAAAATGCTAATAAATAATTCAAAGGGAATTTTCTTTTCTGTTGCAATTTGACAAATGTATGTTGCATAGGAAATCAAGTCTTCTATATTTTCTTTCCATCCAATTCCTCGATCTGAGGCAAGGCATATGCAAATTGTCCAGCTATAATTTTTTACTGCTTCATATTTCTTGGCTTGTAAACTTTGCATTTTGGCGGATGCCTTCCAATGGATGGAACGAAATGATTCTCTTTCATACTGTTTTACTCCGACAATTGACGTTTCATCATGAAAAAAAGAAAAATTTGTTCTATAAGAGCCCAGTAATAGTTGCTGTATTTCTTGTAGTCCTGCAACTTGCTTCGGGGTAGGATAGACAATAATTTCTGTTTTTAATTTATGCATAATTGGTAAATGTACTTGAATGATGTTAAAGGGATCACCAATGATGCATTCAAACTGTTCGATCTGAAAAACCCCTCGTTTTGTCGCTGTGAAAGTTAAATCTAACTTTTGCTGTGAACGAGCAGGCTGTGAAAATGGAAAAGAAAAGAGATTTTTTGATATTTGTTCTAGTCCTATGCTTGGATGAATATCGAGTGATGGATGTATATGAAAAAAACATTTTCCATTCACCAACGGTGCTTTTGCTTCATTTTGTAACATAATGGATAGTTGTCCGTTCTCTTTAGGAAACAATCTTGTTGTTTGTTTCTTATTTATAATTTGAAAGTGCTTCTCTATGTAAGTGATATACCGATAAATAAAAAAAGAAAATATATAATAAAACAGAAGCGGATATACGATATATGGCTGCGGTAAGAAAAATGTGAACAACAGTGCAATCGGAATTGTTAATTTTATGGTATGATTTTGAAATAATAATGGGACGGAGACGAGACGTTGCCCATTCATGTTTGTTCAATCTCCACTGGTACATCAACCTCTTTCAAAATCGCTTCTATAATCTCTTGTTTTGTCGTACGAAGAGCGCCTTCCATGGATAAAATAATGCGGTGTTTCCAAATGTAAGGAAGTAGTAATTGCACGTCTTCTGGTGTACAAAATTCTCGATTCCTTAAAAAGGAAAGAGCTTGAATACTTCTTACTAAAGCGAGTGTTCCGCGTGGACTAATTCCGTTTGCGATAAAATCATGATTACGAGTTGCATTAGCAAGTTTGATTATGTAGTCTTCTAAAGGTTCTGATACATAAACATCTTTTACTTTCTTTTGCACTTGAATAATGTCATCTAGTGAGATGACAGGCTGAAGCTCGTTTAATGGTTTATCTTTTCGAAAACGTCGCATCATTTGGAGCTCTTCTTCTGGAGTAGGATAACCAATCGAAATGGTCATTAAAAAACGGTCAAGCTGTGCATCTGGAAGTGGAAATGTTCCTTGTGATTCGATTGGGTTTTGCGTTGCAATTACGAAAAATGGTTTTGGAAGAGGTGTGGATTGTTTTTCGAGTGTCACTTGTCGTTCTTCCATCGCTTCTAATAAGCTCGATTGTGTACGTGGCATAGCACGGTTAATTTCATCCGCTAATAATAAATTTGTTATAACAGGACCAAGGCGCAGTTCAAATTCACTTGTTTTTGGATTGAAGTATTCAATACCTGTTACATCACTAGGCAGTACATCAGGAGTGAACTGTACGCGGGAAAATTGGCCGCCAATACTTTTAGCAATCGTTTTTGCCAACAAAGTTTTTCCTGTTCCAGGGACATCTTCTAATAAAACGTGCCCATCTGCTAATAAAGAAACTAAGAGAAGGTCAATTACATTTTCTTTTCCGACAAATACGGAAGAGATATTTTCTTTTAACTTATGTATCATGTGTTTCTTCCTTTCTTATAAGTCTTTTTTTGATTTTAACAAAATTTTCTAAAAATTAAAACCATTTTTCGCTATAGTACAATGTTTAAGCATGTGCGTACATGTTCTGATAAAGTAAATAAGTAGCCCTATGTTAACGAGCTACTTACAATTTGCTGTTGTATGATTGAACAAAGTTGTTTTCTTATATTTTGATCGTATATTCTTTCAAAACGTACCCAATCATCGTTGTAGTAAATAGATATGTGAGAGCTGAAAAAGTGAGGATGCTCTTTTACTTCTTCGATTTGTTCATAAAAGTATTCTTCATATCGCTCAGGAGTAGGCTCGTTTTTTTCTTTATATACAAACAGTAATCTTTTATTTGTTGTCAGTAGTATCCCTGGCATTGATGGTCCTCTATGTAAAAATAATGATAAGGAACATTGTGCGTAAAAAAGGATTGTTTCGTTTTCATGGAGTAAGTTTTTTACTGTATCTAGTAATGTTGGCATTACAATCACCTCTTTCTATATATAATGATTATATCATTTAAATAAAGTTCGATAATTTCCGTAGTCTTTTAAATAAAGTCACGGTGTTTATAAAAAAGACACGATGTTTTGAACAAAGTCGCGATGTTTTGCCCCTTTGGATCTGTTTATCTAAAGGGGCGTTTTTATAGTGAAAAGTGAAAAGAAGATCTGAACTGAAAGGCGGATTAAGGAACTGTTGAGTAGCAACAAATGGTTATCAAGACCTAAATCGTAAAAAGTTATCAAAAATAAAGGATGTCACATATTACATATAACTAATATGTGACTGTTAAATGACAATAAAGTCATTTGAAAAATAATAAAGTTGTTTAAAAAATACCAATCATTGTATTCAACAATCGGGCCATATAGTTGAATAAATAAATCCCAATTTCTCAATTATGACACTGAGAGATTGGGATTTTGAATGCTGGAATATCCTTAACACTGTAAATCCGTGTTTTGCTGGAGGTACCCCGTTAACAATTTTGTAAAGTTTTGAGCGGTTTTTGATAGATAATGATTCTTCAGCCATATTAAGCCCGTGGATGCAGATAGCTCTGTATCTGTAATTTTGAAAGCCTGGATATTGTAGTTTTTGTATTGTTTAATGACGGTTTCCGGAACAATAGCTTCTCCAAATTTACAAGCGACTAAATCTAATAAAAGGGAGATGTCAGAGCACTCGGCAATAATGTTCGGATGCAGTTGAGCTTTTGAAAATGCTTCCAAGATCATATAATGAATTCCCAATCCTTCTGTACTCGGTAATATCAGAGGGTGGTTTTGAATGTCAGCAAGCATAACTTGATGATTAAAAGACTGCTTTTTATTTGAAGTAATAAAGTAAAAAGGTTCTTTATAAAGATGGATAGCTGAAAAATCATCTAACTCGAGCGGTAATCGTATAATCGCCAGCTCTACAATCCTGTCTCTCACTAATTGACAAAGATGAGATGACTCATTTTGATGAACTTTATATGTAACCTTAGGATATTTTTTGTGAAATTGGTGAAGTAACTCAGGTAATCCGGCTACCGAAAAAGTATTGATACCTATCGTCAGTCTTCCACTTACCCCGTTTCCGACTTCCTTTACCTCCATTCTGGCTTCTTCCATTAACTGAGTCATTTGTAACGCATACTTATATAAAGCTTTTCCTGCTTCCGTCACTTCTAAAAATTTCCCAGTTCTCTCTATTAATTTCGTTCCTAATTCATCTTCCATTGTTTTCAGGTGCTGGCTTAGCGGAGGCTGGGAGATATGAAGTCTTTCAGCGGCAGCAGAAATTTTTCTTTCTTCTACAATTGCTATGAAATATCGCAGTTGTCTAATATCCATCAGTGGAAAAAACTCCCTTCCTATATGAAAAACTTAAGTAAAATTAATTTTTTTTATATTTTTCATATACTACATTCTAAGATATCATAATTTTAGATGAAAAGAAATTTCCCGCAACGGCTTTAAACCGCGATGCATTTTTAAGTAAAAAAATTTTGCAGATGTTAGCTAGAACATCGAGATAGGTTAATAAAAGCTTTTCTTGCGGGAAATCTTTATTTTTAAGCCAATTAGAACTAATTTCTATTGGTACTTGGAAAAAATAAACATTTTAATATAAAGGTGAAACAATATGAAGAAACAACATTTTTACGGCGCTTTAAGCATATTTCAATGGTTCTTTTTCCTGCTGGCTACTTCTGTTGCATTACCGATCGTAATCGGGGGAGTATTTCATTTATCGACTGAGGAAATATCCGATTTGATGCAACGAACTTTTTTTGTGGTGGGCATTAGCTCTTTTATACAAGGATGGCTCGGACATCGCTATCCGATCGCTGACGGACCTGCAGGTTCATGGGTCAGTGTATTTGTTATTTTAGCGGGTATGGCGATTCAGCAGGGGGAAAGTACGAAAGAAACATTACAACTTTTAGAAGGTGGTTTGCTGGTTACAGGATTTTTACTAGTTATTCTTGGCATAACCGGCCTGGTTAATCGGCTGCTGTTTTTGTTCACTCCTTTAGTTACTGGTTCTTTTCTTTTGATTCTGAGTCTTCAACTTAGTGGTGTTTTTTTAGAGGGAATGCTCGGAATACAAGGACAGTCCAACCTAGATTATCAAATAGTAGCGATTTCATTTGGCGTATTTGTTCTAGTGATAGTGCTATCAATTAAAGGAAAAGGATGGATGAAAAGTTACTCCGTACTGTTAGGAATTTTATTTGGGTGGTTACTATATTTCTTATTAGGAAAAACCCCCAATACGATTTCCACACCGGCTTCCTTCATTAAATTACCAGACATTTTTGCATGGGGGACTCCGAAGTTAAATGCTGGAATGGTTATAACCTCAATTGTATTTACGTTTATTTTAGTCTCTAATACGATAGCGGCCGTTACGGCTGTTAAACAAGTGGTTCCAGAATCAGGAGAATTCGAAAAACAAACCATTAATCGCGCCAGTTGGGCAGGCGGTATTACACATGTTATATCAGCTCTTTTTTCGACAATTGGAATTGTGCCATTGCCAGTATCGGCGGGTTTTATCCGAATAACCGAGCAAAAACGAATAATGCCTTTCCTAATAGCAAGTTTAGCCTTAGCAGGTATAGCCTTTGTTCCGGCAATCGTCAACTTCTTAGCTATGCTTCCCGGCCCTATTGCTTGTGCCGCAAGTTTAGCATCCTTTGTCCAAATGATTGGGATCTCGTTTCAATCCCTTTTGAAAGACGAATTAGATCAACGTCAACTAACTATATTAGGAATCACATTGCTAATCGGTATTGGATTAATGTTTCTTCCTAAAGGAATATTTCATGATCTGCCTACTATTCTCCAATATATTTTAAGCAATGGTCTCATTGTTGGTACGATCATCGTAATTGTGCTAGAACAACTATGGAAAACAAAAAAACATGAGTGAAAAAAATCATATTTAATATTTAATTTTTAAAGGAGTGTTTTTAAATGAGTCACGAAGAATTCATGAAATTGGCAATCGAGTTAGCTTACGACAATACCAAAAACAAAAAAGGAAAACCATTTGGTGCAGTGATTGTTAAAGATGGTGAGATTGTTGCAAAGGGAGTAAATGATGTTCTTAAAACACACGACCCCACTGCGCATGCTGAACTTCTAGCTATCCGTCAGACTTGTCGCATTCTTGGTACATCTGATCTTTCCGACTGTATACTATACGCAAGTGGAGAGCCCTGCCCGATGTGTTTAAGTGCCATTTACTGGGCGAACCTTAAACATGTTTATTATTCCTATACTGCACAAGAGGAAGAAGAAATTGGATTAGGAACAAAATACGTTTATCAGCAAATAGCTCTTCCAAAGGAACAACGAGACATTAAATTATTAAAGCTCGATAAAAATCATCATGAAAAGAATCCTTTTGCTCTTTGGAAAGAAGAGAATAAATAAATTATATATTTAACGGAACGTGTTTTCCGAGAGAAAAAGCCGCAGAATATAAAAAATTTCACTCCTCAGATAAAAAGAGCAGAGCAAAAACAATATTAGAATAGAGGAGAATATTTTATGTGGAAGCGGATGATGGCATTTATAGGATGTATTCTCTTGCTTCAAGGTTGTATTTCTAACATTAGTGAAGAACCGAAAAAACAAGAAAAGGAGAAGGGAATCGTGAGCGAAGGATTAAATAAACAGTTGCTTCAAGCAGCAGAACATAGAGAGGCAGACACCATAAGCAAACTCATTAAGAAAGGTGCGAATATCAACGCACAGGACTCAAAAGGAAGGACTGCCACTATGATTGCGACATATAACAATGATGTAGAAACCGCAAAAGTACTTATCAAGGCAGGTGCGGATGTGAACATCAAGGATGATATGAAAAACAATCCCTTCCTGTATGCTGGTGCAGAAGGATATATAGATATTCTAAAACTTACGATTGAAGCAGGGGCCGACCCGGCGATTACAAATCGGTATGGAGGAACAGCTTTAATCCCTGCCTCAGAACATGGATATGTGGATGTAATAAAAGAAATTCTCACCCATACGGATATTGATGTGAATCATGTCAATAATCTTGGTTGGACAGCTTTATTAGAAGCGATTATTTTGAATGATGGAGACGATAAGCAGCAGAAAACGGTGCAATTGCTGATTGAACATGGTGCGGATGTGAACATTCCAGACAATAATAAGGTGACTCCTTTACAACATGCACGTGAGAAAGGCTTTAAAGAGATTGAAAAAATTTTGTTAAAAGCAGGGGCAAAATAGCCGGATTGTATAAGATTCCAATCAGTACAAGCGAAACCGTATTACTACTATAAATAATAGACAATAATGTAAATTCACTACAATCATAAAATGGGGAGACGATAAAAATGAACAAGAAAGCAAAAGCAATATCATCAATACTACTCGGATTCACATTAGTTTTAATAGGGTGCAGTGCTGGTGCTAACGCCCAAGAATATCATAGTAAACAGAAGCAAGAACAAGCTGTTAAAGAGACTAAAAAGGAAAATAAGTTAACCAAAGGTCAGGAAATGGCTAACATTCTTAGTAGCACAGATTGGCAAGGTACAAGAGTGTATGACAAAGATAATAATGACTTAACAAAAGAGAATGCAAACTTCATTGGTCTTGCGAAATATGATGTGAAATCAGGAAGATATGAATTTTTTGATGCTATGACAGGTAAAAGTCGTGGCGATAAAGGAACATTCTTTATCACCAATGATGGGAAGAAGAGAATATTAATTTCAGAATCAATGAATTACCAAGCTGTTGTTGACATGACAAAACTAAATAAAGATGTTTTTACTTATAAAAGAATGGGAAAAGATGCTAATGGCAACGACGTAGAGGTATTCGTTGAACATGTTCCATATAAAGAAAAAGAGCTGTCTTTTACTGATCCGGACAAGCAGTTGGACACTACTACAGGAGATATTGTTAAAAACGTTGATGGAGATAAAATTTTAGGTAGCACCCTTTGGAACGGAACAAAGGTATTAGATGAAAACGGCAATGATGTAACAAAATATAATTCAAATTTTATAAGTCTGGCAAAATTTAATGATAAGACTAATAAATATGAGTTTTTCAATGCTGAAACAGGCAAAAGCCACGGTGATTATGGCTACTTCGATGTTGTACACGGAAATAAGATAAGAGCCCATGTTTCAATTGGAAATAATAAGTATGGCGCTGCCCTTGAACTTACCGAACTTAATAATAATAAATTTACGTATAAAAGAACTGGTAAAGACGTAGGTGGCAAGGACATAACTATATTCGTTGAACATGAACCTTATAAAGGTGATTTTAAACCAAAATTCACTAAATAGGGCTTGGTATGCAGACAAGAAGGGAATAGATTTCTCCATTCCTTTCTTGTTTCCTTTAACAAGGGAAGAAATAACTAGAATTTCTTTTGTCGAATTTAAACAGTGAGGAAATAAGTGAAATGACGGGAATAGAACAAAAGAGTGTGAAGCTTTCTGCTTAAACTAACTAGCTAATAGAAGCTTCAGTGATCTTCAACAAACGGGCGCGATTGTTGAACAACATAGGTAGAAATGATCAAACTTTTTTATAAAAACTAAACATAAATCTGTAAGAGAAGAATCCATTTTGATCAATCTTTTTTCAAAATGGATTCTTTTTATTTATCGTAAAACTTGGGATTGCGAGGCATTTTTGAACAAACTTTATTTCAAAGCTACACGTCTTGCAGTGATAGATAGTCAAAATAAACAAGCAAAATAAAAACCCTTCATTTGCTTAACAGCAGACAAAGGGCAATGACATAAATGATCTAGTAAGAAGGGAATCTGACCATTTCCTTCTTCATTTATTGTAACATAGAAGGAAAACAGCAAACAAAGGAGGACTCTCATGAAAGAAATCGAAAAATACATGACACCAGCTGAAGCATCTTTTTATTGGAGGATTCCTCGTGAGACATTGAAGAATAAATACAGCCCGTCTGTAATGAATGAGAAGCAAGTGAAGGATCTAGAACGCATGTTACAAGAAGGCTTAGTTAAGTACTTTTTGCACCCTGAAGGAAAGCGTAAGGAATGGATTATTAGTCGTCAAGCAATGTATGAATGGTTTGGAGAACCAAAAGAATAAGGAGAAAGGATGTTAAGAATGAAAGAAGAAACTATTTCATTGTGGGGAGGATTCAAAAATACACTCAGGATGATTGGCTGGTTTTGGATCATAATGCTTTTTATATTTGGAGAAAGCTTGTTACAATAAAAAGAAAAACATAGGGTAAATAAGATAATGAAAAGAGGAAAGAGGCTGAATGAAGTCAACGGGAATCACTAGAAAAGTAGATGAATTGGGGCGTGTAGTTATCCCAAAAGAACTGAGAGATACGCTCGGTATTAAAGAAAAATCACCATTAGAGATCTTTGTAGATGGAGAAAAAATTGTTTTACAGAAGTATCAAGCTGGTGGGGCTTGTGTGATAACTGGTGAGGTTTCAGAGCGTAATATGTCATTAGCAAATGGAAAGATTACAATAAGTCCAGAAGGTGCAGAGTACCTGGTTAAATAGTTGCAACAATACCAAGTTAAATAGAGAAATTAAAGGCTCCGCCATACAAGGAGCTTTTTTACTATCAATATAATAATTTCACGTACCTTATTAATTAATATATTAAACAATATCACATAACATTCTACATTTATCTCTTATTTCTCTTTTGGGATGCTATTTCCTTATGAGTGAATCATGGGGTACCGCCACATCGCCATCAACTTAACACAAATAAACTACCCCCAAACGATAAAATTGAGCAATTTGTACAGAATTATCGTTTGGGGGTAGTCCTAAATTCTTAGCTTGATGGGCATGTGGCAGGACCCCTAATATCTATTAATAAAAGCAGTTTTTCTCGGATAGCTGAGGGCATCATCCTCAAAATAGATGGTTATATATACAAATAATTATATTATAATATAACATTAAAAAATATACGCCAAGCCTATGATTATGCATCCATCTTGGCGTTTTCCTTTAAACAATACCTAAGTTCGGTTTCAGTCTTCGATTGCTTGGTAGACCGTGGTCCAGAAGTCTTGGATAAGATGCGATGAGTCCGGAGTGGACATCCCAACCTGGGTGAACAGGATTCCAGTAAACTGTTTGTCTGGATCAGCGTAAGCTGCAGTGCCGGTTCCGCCATCCCAGCCGAACTGACCGATAGACGCGTAGTCTCCAAGATAGGTACGCACCGCCATCCCAAAGCCCCAGCCGCCTTGTATCCCTTGTCCAAACGACAAATGGACGTTGTTTTTGGCCAAATCGTCTCGGTATACTTGTTGTTCAGGAGTAAGACGGTTGGTGGTCATCAGCTGGACTGCAGGTCGGGACAGGATCCGTTTGGTTCCGTGCATCCCTTTGTTCAACAGCATTTGCAAATACGCGTGATAATCGTCGACGGTTGCGAGCAGCCCACCACCGCCTGCTTGGAATGCTGGAGGTTTGCTGTAACGTCCGCCTGCACCCTCATCCCACACGATGAACTCACCTGTCTGCGGATCGGGGTTGAAGGCAGGTGGAAGCCGGTCAATCTTGCGCTCAGGCACGTAGAAGCCAGTGTCCTTCATTCCCAGTGGATCGAAGATGCGTTCGCGCAGGAACGACTCGAATGTCTGACCCGTGACCCTGGCAACAAGCACGCCGAGCACTTCAATACTGATATGATACTGCCACCGCTCTCCGGGCTGGTAGCTTAGCGGAAGTGCACCTAGGCGACACATAAACTCATCTGGATCGGGCATATCCTGCCCTGGCGTGTCGAATATCCCACTCTCGAAGAACGCGTTCATGATCGGAGAACCCATCAACGTGAGATCCACTCCGAGCCCGAATGTGGAGGTCAATAGGTCTCGTACAGTGATAGGACGCCGTGCTGGGACGGTCTCTTCCAGCGGACCATCGGGCCGTTTCAACACCTGCCGGTCGGCGAGTTCGGGCAGCCATTTGTCTACTGGGTCGTCCAAATGCAGTTTGCACTCGTCGAGCAGAACCATTACCGGTGAAACTGCGATCGGCTTGCTAGTGGACGCCAATCGAAAGATCGTGTCCCGACGCATTGGTGCGCCACCATCATGCCTCATTGTTCCAAGCGCTTCGACGTGCGTCTCGCCGTTTCGGCTGACTAAGGCGACGAGCCCAGGAATCTTTCCAGAATCGACATGCTGCGCCAGTACATTGCGCATTTTGCGCAACCCTGTTTCAGAAAAGCCTTTATTGTTTTGTCCCATTTTGTTCTCCTTTAGTTTAGATTGAGATTTCTAATACATATTGGCAAACAATTATTAGTTCTTCAAATAGAAAAATTCCCCTTTTTAATAATTTCGACAAAATGTATTTATGTATATGGGGTCACCATACATCACTATCAACCTAAGATAAATTTATCCCTAGACGAACCTAAAACAGAAGGAATGGACAAAGAGGGAACTTATCCCATGGAATTTCTGGCATCTTGTCTTTTGTTAGGAAGATCAAATATGTATGTAAAATTTAATTTCGGTTTTTAGAGAGGGACAATTCAAGACAAGTTTAAGGTCTTCAGTTTTTAGTGTATAGATATTGAGATGCACTTTCAAAGTTTGATAGGGATTTTTGTAATTTGTATAGTTCGTATGTTGGAGAAGGGGTACTGACGGTAAAACGCGGATTTTATACGCATAAGGATATGCAGGATTTCATGCAAGCTACAAGAACGGTTTGAACTGTCAAATGCTGTTGTGACAGGAATGTATGAAATCTTGCATACAGCAGAGGGAACGGAAATCTGGGAAAATCTTGGTATAAATAGCTTTCGGGGATTTGGTTACTGCTGATAATGAGACGTTATGTTAACTTTACATGAATATCTTATTCATCCAAATTTGTACAAAAACGTCCTTGCTGATGGTACAATTAGGATAACGGAGGAATATTATGGGATATCTTAATGAGCTTTATGTAATACTGTTTTTTATAATCGGCATTGCAATATTCTCATTCTTCAAGTCTGATTCACCAAAAACTAAGGATAAAAATCTAACATTCATAATGGTCAGTTTAGGGGTAAATCTATTCACAATTCCAGTGGCTTTTTTTATAGGTGTGATGGCAACAGACTCTCCAGATAGTACTGAACTTGATTTTTGGGGAGGATTTCTCTTTATTCAGGCAATACCGCTCCTTATATTAATAATAGGAATCTTAAAATGGCTTATTGACAGAGGAAAAAATAAATGAGCTTATAAATAGAATTGCTTTATAATATGTATAGTTGCACAAAATCGAGAAATTTAAGGAGACGGATAAATTTTATGAGGAAATTATCCATATTACTTACTTTAAGTCTAGTATTTGTCAGTGTTACGGCTGCTTGCACACAAGATAAAAAAGATAGTGCAGTTGAAAATGATTCAATAGAAGAACCAACCGCAAAAAATGAAAATGAAGAATTAATAAATTTTGAAGAAGAAGATATGAGCCGCTTGGAACAAGGTATTTTATTAGTTGGTGAGAGTGCTAAGGGAGGCTATTACTTGACCACCGTTCAAAGTGCATATTTAAATGATAGCAACGATTCTGTCGTTGTTAATGTCTCTGTAAAAAATGTACGAGGTCAAATGATTGGACTATCAGAATTAAAATATACCTTAAAAGATGAAAAAGACGGAAAGGCGTATGAAGGAAAGGTGCTTGACCAAAACCCTTCTGATATACAAGTTAAACCAAATGAAACGGTAGAATTGAAAATAGCTTTTGAAGTACCAGGTACCGCAGATGAATATATGTTTTATATTGAAAGCTCTTTAGACCCTCTAGAAGCACACTGGAAAATTGATAAGCTGCAATCACCAAAAAACTAAGTCTAAATACAATTTGGTGGAAGTGTTCTTTAATATGAATTATATATTCGAAAAGGCTACGTTCCCTAACCGAAAACAAACATACGTTCTTTTATCATTGTATACATAATATCCACTTCTAATTATAGTCTGTTTAACTCTGACATGACGATTTTATTTAAAGATGGATCCAAAAAAACTTTTTTTGTTTGGGTTAGTGATAAAACCCAAATTACAGTAGCAAAAAATACAAATGAAGCTCAAGCTGAAGCATATAAAATAAACAATGATAATTCCAAGCGAGCGGTTAACTTTTTTGACAAATAATTTACTTCCGCTTTCGAGAATTATGTAAAAAGTAAAGCCGTCCTGATGGACGGTTTTTTGTATTTTTTGACTAGCGTGGTTTTTTTCCAAAATGCTGGCGATACCCCATCGCTATCAAGCTAAGATTTTGAAATAACCCCAAAATGAAAATTTTATATCTCTACAGTTATTTATGAGAACTCAACTCATTTTTTTCGTTTTTGGAAACACTAATTCCTTAACTTAATAGATACGGAGTGCTCCCCTGTTAGTTGTAAAATGACAATAAAATTGTTGAATTTCCAAAGAAGTCGTTACATTTATAATAAAGTTATTTAAAAATGTCAGTGATGGTATTCAATTAACGAAATAAAGTTTATTCAGTTAACTGAGCAGTTTGATTAATACATAAAGGAAATTAAGCTGGTTTCATAGAATTAATTAGGCAATTCATTATCTTGGAGGAATGACTGAATGGCTGAATTGATTTATCATGTTGCGGTTTCACTGGACAATTTTATTGCGGATCAAGGTATGATAGAAGGAAATATTAATGATTCTCTCTTTTTATTTGAAGGGGATCATGTCCCAGACTTTTTAGCAGATATTCAGGAATACGATGCCGTGTTGATGGGGGGGAAAACATATGAGTTTGGATTTCAATTCGGTGCTAAACCTGGTGAACCTGGATATAAGGGCATAAAACATTACATATTTTCAAACTCCATACAGTTTGAGGCAAACGAGGAAGTTGAACTTATTAAAGGAGATGCTATAGGGTTTATTAAGAACCTCAAAAAACAATATAACGGTAAAATTTGGTTGTGTGGAGGTGGAGAATTGGCTGGGTCGTTGTTTAAACATAAACTTATTGATCAATTAGTATTAAAGGTTAATCCAATTATAGTCGGTGAAGGTATTTCTCTATTTGGTAGCGTAAAACCACGTCTTAAATTAAAGTTAGTGGACATGAAACAGTATTCTAATGGAGTTATCAAACCTACTTACAATATTATTTATACTTAGAATTATCATGGAGAACTACTTTTTTAAATTAATTTTAAAAAATAAAATTTCATCAATTGTTCCACTATTGCGGAAGAATACTTAACTTATTAAAAAACTTTATTGTTGCTGATTTTTTAAAAATTAGAGAAGGATAAATAAAATTAAACAATTATTCTAAACATCGTTCGATTGTTCGGACGGTGTTATGCGTGTTTATAGCGTAGAAATTAAACAACTTTATTATCATTACACATTAGTATTAATCATCTTGATTGAACGCCCTGTATTTCTTTTATAATCAGTTGAAGGTTGTTCGTATATTCTTTTTCATCTACACTATGTATTCCAGAATGTTTAGGAACTACAATATAGATATTTTTCGGAATTACAATGCAATATGCTGAATCCAATTCTTTTATACCATGTACTTTGTTAAGACTGTATTCTAATCGTTCACCGTTAGAGATTATACATATATTTTTATTATGGAGTTCAAACGAAATGTTTCCTATTACCCCACGGTTTTTTTAACTATCCTACGTATAAACATTATAGGTTTTACTTTTTGAAACCAGAAATGAATAATTATAGAAAAAACGGTTCTGGTGCAAACATTTTTTGAAGATATAAAGAAGTAAAGAGATTCCTAACGGAATCTGCTTTTATGCTGGAATACCGAATAGTTGATGAATGAGGTTCACTTGATTTTGGACTGACTTCTCTTGAGAGGTTTG
>NZ_NTTM01000084.1:0-14125 GCF_002560985.1 Bacillus sp. AFS018417 | reverse complement strand
TTGAAGCCATGCATATGATGAAAAAAGGGCAACTTGTTTTACTGGACAAGTCTGTCCAAAACCAGAAAGAATTTATTCATAAATTGTTTGGCTTAGCTTCATAAGATAGAAATGAAGAGAAAATTGCTACTCTATGTTTCTAACTAACATTTTTGCACCAGAACCCCTAATTCTAATGCTTTTTTTAATAACTGAGGAGAGTCGTAGTTAATATCTTCCAATCTCATAAACCCTTCTTTAGGATAAGGAGAATCACCTTTCCCGGTTACATCTTTTGCTTGAACAATTTTCCCCTCATAGATAGTGACTAAAAATACTTTATTAGTATCTGGCACCCCAAAATCAATATTCCAGTATTTTCTTTTACCATTGCTCCCAATTGACTTCCCGGGCTTATCTTTATCTATATTAACTCCCTGTAATAATTGAGCGTTTTTATTCCATTCCAATGCAGAAGGATATGCTAATTCAATCGCTTGTTTTATTGATAATTCTTGATGTTCAACGACTTCTAATGTATCTTCAGTTGATTGTAATGAACGAGCAGATACTTTCTCAACAGTACCAATTGAAACTAACAAAAGTAAGACAGAAAGGATTATTTTTTTCATTTTTTGCACCTTTTTTAAGATGTATCCTTTCCAAAACTTATTTAATTATCCTGCACGTTAGCTCAGTGGGCCTTCTTCCATTAAATGGCCTTTTAACCGAATAACATGACTGGCTATAATCATTAGCTGTATTCAGTGAAATTCATTAATACCACATCCCCACCTTAAAATACTTTAAATACTTTGAAGAATTAATATAGTTATTCTTTATTTAAAGATAAAAAAAACCATAAACCTTACTTAAAGAACTATAAGGACAATGGTTTTATTTAGTATAGTTAATACACGTATCTCGGCTGAACCCCACATCCATCAACTTAAGATTTTAAGGTACCCCAAAAACGAAATTTTTATCTCTTGACAGTTATTCATGTAAATTCAGCTCGTTTTTTTCGTTTTGGGGAACAACCGATATCTTAACTTGATGGCGATGTGGCGGTACCCCTAATAGAGTATGCGAAGAGTGATTTACATAAGAAGGAAATTTTGGCGTTTATTGAGAATAAATAAGAATAGTTCTAATCTGAATGTTCTCTCTTTTTGGTTGGTTATTAATATTGAAAAAGGGGATTGAAAATGAAAAAATTTTTAAGAGAAAAAATTTTTGAATTTTTCATTTGCATTTTGGTGATTGCTATTATTAGTTATATGCCGTTTTTTCTTTTAGGAGTCCGTACCATTAGTTTTGATGTTTACTTAAAGAATTTCTTTTCCCCATTGAGTATGTTCTATCCACATGCTACCTCAATGCACCAAGTATCTTTTGTGGAAAGAATTTGGGAGCCTTATTTATACTCATTTACTATTCTTTTTGCTTCAATTTGCTTAACCGTTTTGTGCGCTACTTGTCTTTCGTTTTGTTATCTATTGTCCTCTTCTAAAATAAAAAAAGCAATTGAACGATGTTTAATCCTTATCGAGTCTGTTCCTGATTTGCTATTAATATTTATGCTACAACTATTTTTTGTATGGATTTTTAAACAAACAGGGTTAAATATAGTAAATATTTATGCATTTGGAGATAAGCAAGCATACTTTTTACCTATCGTTTGTATGACTATTGTTCCCACACTTCATTTTTTCCGAATGATGGTTCTCTTTTTATTAGATGAACAAAATAAGCCATATGTAGAATTTGCTCATGCAAAAGGTTTAAGTAAAAGATATATCCTATTTGTCCATTTATTTCGAAATGTAATGTATCACTTACTAAACCATCTACAATCTATTTTCTTGTTTTTAGTCTCAAGTCTATTGTTGGTAGAAGCAGCATTCAATATTTATGGGTATATGTCATTTATTTTAAAGCCAGAGTCCCTAAGTCCATTAACATTAGCACGGTGGATTACTTTTTTGTTTATCCCATTCTATTTAGCATTTGCAGTTGCTCATTATCATGTAAATCGTACTACAGGAGGAGTTGCAAATGAATAATGGTTTAATTCGTTCTAAACGTTTTTGGTTTGGGGTTTTCTTTTTTGCAGGGCTTGTATTAATTAGCTATTTATTTACATGGTATGGAAAAGACTTGTATTCCCATAAACAATTGTTCCTTAAAGATACCGATGGTAATGTTTCTCAAAGTGCGCCGTTCCCTCCTTCATTAATGCCTCCGTTTGGATCAGATAGAAGTGGATATAACTTATTTTTCAAATTAATTATTGGAGCAAAATTTACTATTATATTTGTTCTTGGAATTTGTTTAATTCAGATGGTATTAGGGACAGTATTAGGAAGTCTATTGGCATATACACCATATAAGGTGCAAAAGTTTATTCAAAAAGCGTTTAAAGTGTATTTCTACGTTCCAACGATTATTTGGATTATTTTGTTTATGATGCCTTTGATGTTGAAAAGTGAACAAACTGGTTTTAGTTCATCTATTATTGTGAAACAATTCCTTATTCTTTGCGTAGTTACATTACCAACTCTTATTCTTTATATTGGCCAAGAAATAAACCTTTTTATGAAGAATGAATACATTACCAGTTCCATTGTATTAGGTGCTTCAAAGTTTTATTTGCTGCGAAAACATATTTGGCTTTACTTAAAGGAAATACTTGTTATTCTTTTTCTTCAGCAAACGGTTCAATTATTTATATTATTGATTCATTTGGGTTTCTTTGGAGTTTTAATTGGAGGAAGGCGAGTAGAAATGGATCCTTTTAGTGGTAATATAACTTCATTTTCGCTTACAAATGAATGGTCGGGACTAATCGGATTAAATAAAAGTGAATTATTAACGGCACCTTGGATTGCATTAGCACCTTTGGTGTTTTTTACAATTTCAATTTTTGTACTAAACTGTATGATTCAAGGTATCAAAGAACAGTACAATATACGCTTTATTCCTATTGAAAAGCAAAAGAAAAAGCAGAGATTAGTATCTGAAGAAAAACAATTGGTGATGCATGTTGATAAATTTAATTTTGCTAAAATTAATATGAAACCAATTTATAAAGAAAAAGGCAATTAATACAATTAAAAAAGAGTATCACTTATTTATAACGGGTTCGGTTTTCGAGTACAAAATTAAAAATAGAAATACAATTTGGGATAGCACCAACAAAACGCGAATTTCGTACGCTAAGCAAAATTTCATAAAGAAAAAGCCGATTTCCTGTACGCTAAGGAAATCGGCTTCTGGCCTAGCTAATAAGTAATATTGGTTGCAAAGTTTCTATATATAAAATATATGTTTATTATAATAAAATTCCATAAAAAAACAATTGTTTTTTAGAAAGACTGATATCATTAGAAACTCGCTGTATAATCTTTAAAAAATTGATATTTTTCTTACATGCAATGAAGTATCCAATATTATCTAATTTTAGACTAAAACTATACTAAAGCCTTTCTATAACTTACTGAGTTGGCAAAGTTTTTAGATTGGGTAATCCACTATAAATTCTTCTCCATTGATTACGATACTTTTAGCTTCTATGAACAACATTGCATCCCAGAATTCAATTGCAAAATTTGCTGATGAGAAATACTGATTTGCCCATTCCTCCTTAGAAGAACTAATTTCGATTTTTCCTACCCCATGCCTATAGAAGTCAATTGAAGTTAATTCAATGTACTCATCGATCTCAGGATCAATTGGGTTCAATCTTCTTTCACCACAATTTTCAAGGAAGTAAAAAGAAGAAACTTGTTTAAATTCAACCTTATATTTTAGGATTTCACCATGTTCAACTACTTTTATATCTAGATTTATTTTATGAAACAAAATATTGATATTGAAGGATTCAACCACACCCGACCACATTTCATTAAGTAGAGTATTCAAATTATCGCTATCCATTCTAACTACCATCCCTTATATTTATTGATTCTATGAACAATCTGCTTGTAGGATTTTCTCGATAAAGTAACATGTGTAACCCCCTTATCACTAGACAAATTACCATTTTTTCAATCTAACCTTTTCCATCTTTACTTATCCTAAAATATGGTTTAGGCCTGCCACCCGATCCTTTGTTCATAACTCTAACAACAAGAGGTTTTTTGCCATCTGGTACGCTAATTTTCCAGCCATCGCCTTTTGCTCTTTTAACAGTCCCACCATGCCGGTTAGCAACTTTTTTAACTAATCTATATGTTTTCGAAAATTTTCCTGCTTTATAATCCCGATATGCTTTTTTAGAACTTTTTAAAGCGACTCCTCCTACACAGACCGACCTATACTACCGCTACAGCAGCAGCTTTCCAAGAACCTCCTCTGTTAATCGTGCTTTAAATGTGGCATTCATAAATAATGTGCTCAATCAATTTCACCTATTCATCGTCTTCACTAGACCAAATATAAAATATTGCAGAAATCCCATCTCTCATTGCTTCGTCGAAGCATTCAAGTAAATACTCGTCTTCATTGTCTCCTTCATACATATTTCGACTTCCGATAAATTGATCTTCAATACTTATTACATTCCACCCCTGATTGCTGACATACTTTTTCGCTTTATTCAAAGCTGAATTTATATTTATTGATTTAACCCAACAAAGTACGAATGCCCCTATACATTCTTCTCTTTCTGGATTATCTAAATGGGGGATAGCTTCTAACTGAAATATGTAAATGTTCATATTGCCCTCCTATTAAACAGGCATCACTTTAATACTTCTAACTTTAAAATAAAAAATATTACTATTTCTTCTTAAACTAACCCATTCAACGTAAAATAAAAAAGACCGCCTACGCCTAAGCAATACCGCTATATCTCTTGTCTCCACTAGTTTAATAACATCTTCTTATCTTTTTAATATAAATCTCTGTGGAGCTCCGTAATCCTGTTCTGCTTGAAAATACGCTAATTTTCCATGGATGCAAGATATTAGGTAAGGCATACCATCACCTACTGATTGCTCTATGGCTGTCTTTAAATCCAGCTCTTCCCCATCAGTAGAAGAGTTCATAGACATAACATAACAAATATCCTGAGCACCTTGTTTAATCAATAATCTTTCTATTTCTTCAGGGTCTGAATTAGGTTTAGGGATATGATTCATAAATTTTCCACAGAGGGTAATCGAATAATTATGGCATAGCCTACTTAATGCATATGACCTTTTACTTGGAGAAAAAAGCTCGAACAATACTCTTTGTTGAATCCTTTTATTAAAAAATGATTTAACAATTATTTCCTCAATCTTCTTATTCATTCAAACCTCTCCCCCTGTCTAACAGCTAAATTATTTATAGTTATAGAATGACAAAAATTAAACTATAAAACCCCTTACTTCTATTTAACACTTTGGGTTATATACATTATTTTGATACATTCCGGAATGAGTTAAGACTTGTGGACGAAAATCAAAAAGTTTTATATATCAAAGCTTCTTGTATTACAAATATAGCATGTAAATAAAGANNTCTTTATTTACATGCTATATATTTTACTGTTGTTAAGGCATTAACTCAGCAATTGTAATACTTCCCGGTTTTTTGTAAAAGAAGGAAGGAACTAAAGAAGAGTAGACAGGTCTTCCCTTTTTGATGTTTTTATTGTGATATATCTTAAACCAATATAAGATTGGATAATCTCTTGGAAGGATTTCTTGTCCTTGATATGTTGTTTTAAGCATTCTATTTACTTCTGAGTCAACAAGTTCGATTTCAGGTGTTTGCAATGCATTAACATGCATATTAGGAATATGTTCACAAACTGCTGATTCATGAGTACCTACCATTAATGAAAAAGTGTTATGAGTAGTGCCAAATGTTCTACAGATCATAGGTCTTTTGTCGTAAACTGTACAAGTTCCGGTACTTTCATCTAATAATAGACAAGGGAATGGAAATCTTTCTGTTTGTTGATATTGATCTACATCTTTAAAGTCAATTTTTCTCTTATCTTGAAAACTCACATCTTCTTCCAGCCTTTTGTATAGATCAGGATTACTGGTGCGTAATAAATCTAAATATTTAAGTGCCGTTTTAAAAACAGTTTCAGCAAATTCTATACCGATATTGCGAATTTCTTCTAAAAGTAATTCAAATTCCAACATTGAAATGGAAAAGACATCATAACAGCAATTGAAACATCCTTTTCCACAAGGATGATTTTCAAAATCTTTATGTGTAGTTTTGTAATCTGAAACGATGTTGTCTATTTTATGATATTTTTTATAAAGATTTCCAATATAACTGTTTTGATCTACATCATTATGACATTTTTTTTGTTTTTTTCCACTACCACAAAAACACAATTCATTTCTCCCCATGTTTTCCCCCTCAATTCAACTTTTATATTTTATTTTCATACCTCTTCACAAGTCGGTAAAATGTAGTTTTAGATATATCGGCTTGCCTCATGGCTTCTACAGCTGTAATTGTTCCGGTCTTCCAGGCATTATAAACGGATATAAATTCATCTGTAATTACTGCTTTAGGTCTTCCGAGATGAATTCCCTGTTTTTTAGCCAACTTGATTCCTTCCTGTTGTCGAGTTTTTATCTTCGTTCGTTCTTCTTCAGCAAGCCAAGAAAGAATTTGAAGCACTAGATCTGTGATGAGATTTCCCAAATTATCCTGGTATTTAGTTGTATCTAATAAAGGCATATCAAGTACAACAATATGTGCTTTAATATCTTTAGTGATATCCTTCCATTCATTTAAAATCGCTTCTTTGTTTCTCCCAAAACGATCTAGTGATTGTACATATAAAACATCTCCTTCCCGTAACATCATTTTTACAAGTTGGTATTTCTGACGATTGAAGTCCTTGCCAGACTGTTTATCAATGAAAATGTCTCTTTCATCGATACCAACTTGCTTCATTGCTTCCATTTGTCTGCCTTCGTTTTGTTCTTTACTACTTACACGGATGTATGCGAATTTTCTGTTATTCAAAGCTTCAGGATCTCCTTTTCTTGATGTTTATATAAATATTATAGCAAATATGTACCTAAAGGTATCTGTTTTTTAGAAACGTTCCAAAAGTATAATTTTGACGTTTAGGAACATTGGTTTTACATTAGTTTTCACCGTTCCAAAAGGTATACCTTTTGGAACAAAAAAAAGAATCCTTTTACAGCAAGGATTCTTAAACAGGGGGTACCACCACATGCCCATCAAGCTAACATTTTGAAGTGCCCCCAAAACGAAAATTTCATCTTTTCATATGTGTCCATAAGAATTCAGTTCATTTTTTTCGTTTTGAGGAACATTTAATTTCTTAAGTTGATAGCGATGTGGTGCTACCCCTTAACGGAAAATAAAATCATTTTCTAAACATTTTACTAAGTCTTTTATAGTTTGAATTCGATCAATTTTGAAATAACTGTAAACGTTGCCATATCAACATTTTGTAGCCTCGTTTATGATGCAATAAGTAAGCCACCAGTAACAATCGAGTGGGAATAATTAAAAGAAGCTTAGAATCCTTAATTTAAAAGGGTTCTAAGCTCTTTTTTCTTTCGATTACAAACAATATGCAAACAATAAAATCAGGATAGAGAATAAGTAGTTATAATCTCATTAATATTGTTCAGTAATGGTTTGAAATTTTCAAAGTCAATATCTTTATAATTCTTTGATATGTAATCTGCAAATGCGGCCTTTCCATAATTTTTTTTATCACTATATTTTTTAGAGTCCCGTTCAAAAGTTTTATCATATATTTTAGTATTAAGTGTATTGTCGTCAAATAAATCCTCTATTTCGCATTCTTGAAGGCCCTTTACTAATTGATGAGTTGAGAGATAAAGATTAGATGTAATATTTATATGATATTTCTCTTTGGAAGAGTCAAATTCAGATAAATTCTTATCGAGTTTCACATTTTTTATGAGTTTTCTTAAAGGTTTTTCATTGTTGTGCAATTCATTATCTAAAACAAAAATTACTGGATTTTTTGGTGTAGTACCTAGTTTTCTAAATTTTTCAGGATAATTTGGATAACTATTATTATTAGTATTACAATAAAAATTATGAAGTTTAGTCATAGTATCAGCGCCATCTAGCTGAAAATCTAAAAAATATCTTAGTCGTTTAGATCTTCTTAAAAAAGTAATTTTAAATTGATATGTACCATCTGCCTTTTTTTTGACTAGTTTTGGATAAGATTCATATAAATTCTTTAAGGCAGATTGAATATAAACAATATCTGTTTTACCTTCGGTAATAATACAAGGTTTACTATTACCAAAAAAATATTTATAAAATAAAAACATTTGATATTGTCTTTCTTTACCATTTAAATCACATAGTTTTAATGGAGCATTATTATTTTTATAAATCCCATTATTATATCTTTCTATCTGATTTATAAATGCAAATCTACCTTCAAGTTGATTAATAGTTGCTGTTTTTCCATTTATTTCAAATTTCCCCTTTTTATATAGAGTATTAGCCATGGAACGAGTTTCTTTATAAAACTCTCTGTTTACATTAACCTTTTTATTTACAACTAAACCAGTTACAACTTGTCTAGAGTTTTTGTATTGTAAGCGAGTTTTCTTTTCGTTAATTTTAAAACCAGAGTGGTTTATAATCTCTTTTGCTTTAGTTTTAAAATCCTCTAGATTTTCTACAAATTTTTCATCATTTGTAGAAAAAGTTAAATCATCTGCATATCTTGTATAGTCTAATTTAAATTCTTTTGCGACTGTTAATAATCTCATATCTAAAATGTTACAAATTAAGTTAGTTATTATTGGAGATGTAGGTGCTCCCTGAGGTAAGCAACCATTATAACAAGTAAGCTGAGCTAGTATGGTGGCTATATTTTTGGGGAATAAAAAATCTCTATTTTTCTCAAAGAAACCACGAACTCTTCCAAAATGAAAACTATCAAAAAAGCCTTCTAAATCCATGTTAAAAACATAGCGTTTATTCTTATGTACTCTTGCATTAGTTAGAATGCCCTTTTTTTTCACAAAGGCATGAGAAATATTAGATTTAATTTTGTGCTCTTCCCATAATATTTTTTGTTGCTTCCACAAAATCTTCACTATACTTCTTTGAATATCTTTTAAATCAGTAGAAGGGGTATTTATTGTTCTTTCACCACCACTTTTTTTAGGTATTTTAAAAGATTTGTATGAATTATCTGGTTTTACAATATATAATATATAAGTTAATTTTTTATTCGGAATTTTCAAAATTATAGAAAGGTCATCTAATGTTTTTATATTTTCAAAAGTTTGCATAATATCCTCCTCAAAAAAAAAGAGAACGTGTGGTTACTCATTACGTTCTACAGGATCGATAACTATCGGTACACTACGAGGCGGAAAACAAGTCTTCCTACCATTTTCGTCAAAACTTGCGAAGCACAAGTTAAAAAATCTAACCACACATTCTTATATATAATTATAATATTTAATTACTAATTGTGGAAGGGTGAATATATTTTTTCCTCAGAAAGAATCTCATTTATTTCTTTTTATATATTGGGGTAGCACGCACATTTTAACTTTTTTATACGTTAAGGTATTCTCAAAACTCAATATCGCTTGTTTCAATTGAGACTTTGATTTAAAGATGGGTTTTGAGACGTATTTCGAGCTATTTTCAGCATATTTTAGGATGAATTTCATTTTTCTCAAATACCCTCGTTTTTGAGACTGAATAAGTCGCTTAGAGTAGTAAAATCAACGTTTTTTCATGTCGAAAATTGCTTAGCGTATATTTTCGTTAAAATGTTGGTGGTACGCCTATTAAGGGATTTTGGTATAACATACTGTATTTCAATTAACAAATTGTTTTGTAAACTCTGAGTTGCTATCTTGAAAAAACGGAATGATTGGACGTATAATGTACTTAGGATTCAATATTGCATATTGAATGTGTATTGAGTATACATTATCTTATAAAGAAAAAAGTACCACAAGTTGTAGGAGACTTGTGATACTTTAAATAAAAACCAAATACCATTTTATACTATTTTTTGGTGAGGACGTTTACTACAAGAGTTAAAACGCCAAATAGTACAGTAAATACCACTGTTAAAATGGCACAGATAACTAACGCTGTTTGTGTATCCATGAACTCACCACCTTATGAAGCTTATCGTTGTAGGAGACGATAGGCTTTTTTACTATGTTTCTATTATAACTGATATTTCTTGTTATTGGTCCCTTCGGCATACCATCTTTTTCATATACTTCTTGAAATATCCAATCAATAAATAATAGAAACGGTTTCATTGATGTATGTATCCCCGGTGTTTTCTCCATATATTGTATTATTTTTTAAAAAAGGACACAAGGTATATGTATAATTTCTTTTTTTTTTAAAATTTATTTTTTCGACAAAAGCGGCCGATGTTTTGTAATACCAATACTATTCTGAAAGACATGGTAATAAAGAGTTTGTCATAAAAAAAAGTGTCGAAAAAGAAGTATACATATGTACACATTTGTTCATTTTCTTGGTGATATATTTTCATGTTTTCTAGGGTGAAAATGTGATTTTACGAATTTGTAGCAAAACTATACTTGTATTAAGCTTGGAAACGAAATGTAAAAATCTCCTTTTTCATTTTTGGAATCTTGTCCAGTTTGGATAGGATTCTTTTTTTAGGGAGGCGAGGCTTAATATTACACTTCTCCCAATTTAAATGTGTTATGTTCATTAACAAGGAGTAAACTAGATAACTAACATTTCGTAATAGGGGTCACGTCACCAAAAGTACAAAATTGTACGTTTAGACACAATTTGGACACAATTTAACTGATTCCATGTACGTTTAGACATAATTTCATGTTTTGTACAGAAAATCCTATGTTATTGAACATAGGTATAAAACATAATCATATCAACGTTTTACGTGATAAATTTGTTCATAAACTCATTTCAAAATCAATGTCCATATTAACCTGTAGCTTTTATGTTTCTGAACACAAGTTGAGATAGGATAAAGCCCGTTATAACAGGGTTATGAACTCTTATCGTACAATTTTTCACTTTCGGTGATGTGACCCCTATTAGGGGTAACGCCACATGCCCATCAAGCTAAGGTTTTAATATCCCCCCTAAATGAAAATTTTCTTTCTCTACAGGTAGTTACTCTGAGAAGTCAGCTCATTTTTCGTTTTGGGGGCATTTATTTTTCTTAAGTTGATGGATATGGGGTACCACCAGCATTTTGGAAAAACCCCACGCTAAGCAAAAAATACAATAAGCCGCCCATATGGACAGCTCATTTACATAATTATCGTTAGCGGAAGTCATTTTAAAATTCTATGTATCGATTTTTTCTTTGCTCTTGCGGATAAATCTCAAAAAAGCCACAAGTAGTATGAGAAGCGGTATTCCCTGAATAAAGAGAAATCCTCCCCAAAAATCAAGTTCAGTACTATCTGGAGGGGCTGTTGCCATCCCACCTATAAAAAAAGCCATTGGAAATGTGAGTAGATTCACTCCTAAACCCACCATAATGAATGATAGATTTTTAGCCTTAATTTTTGGTGAATCAGACTTGAAGAATAAGAATATTGCAGTGCCGAATATAAGAAACAGTTTTCCATAAAAAATAATATCTCCCATAATATCCCTCCATCGCTCTAATTGTACCATCAGTAAGGACAACTTTGTGCAAATTTGGATGAATAGGATATTCATGTAAAGTTGACATAACGTAACATTATCGGGATTCAATGTATCTAGGAGTCTACAAAAATACCCTCCAACAAGCAATCTGGAGGGTATTCATGTTCACGTAATTATCGTTCTCGGAAGTTAAAAGTTTTGAGTTTCTTGCTCAATTAAAGCATCCCGTTAGTTACATAAGATAGTTTGGTTTTATTTTTACAAGAACATATCATTTCTTTTTTCGCGTATAAAGTGAATAAGCTACCAATATATTAACGATTGTACGCTTATTTTAAAAAAAACCCTCCAATTATGGAAGGTTATTCTTATCTAGTATTCTTATTAAAAATCTTCATCTTCGTTCATAGAAATAATATAACAATCTTCACAAACATTATCCTCGTTTAAAGTTGCTTCATCACCACAGGCTTCACATTCACCTTTATGATCGTCTTTAAATTCATACTCTTCTTTACCTGTCCACGAATAAACGATTTTCTTTGGATCCATTTTAAAATCTCTCCTTTTCTCTAAACCTCATAGAAAACTCCATAACCATAGAATCTACGTAGAATTTGAATCCACCAACTGCAATATTCCTAAGTCTTTTCTTGATTTAGCAGTGTTTTTCCAAATAATTGTGAATTCTTCTTGACTATCTATATCTCCGAATCCCCCCATCAAGGTTCCCATTCTATTGGTATTTCCCTGAAAGCACTTGATTTGAAAACGTCTTACAAAAACCTTTAAAATCGGAAAAATTATTTCCATCCGTAACGAAAAACTTTTCCATAACAGCACCTCTAATACAAACCTTTATGCTAATTTTATCATACGGTCTTATTGAACTAAACTGCTCGTTAGTTGAACAAGAAACTATGTATATCCTATACATGAGAGGTTTACATAACCCGTCATTATCGGGAGTCAATGTATTTAGGAAACTATTAAAAGCCCTCCAATTTAAGTAATCTGAAGGGCCCTTATGTCACATAATTATCGTTAGCGGAAGTCATTTTAAAATTCTATGTATCGATCTTTTCTTTGCCCTTGCGGATAAACCACCACATCAAAGCTACAAGTAGTATGAGGAGCGGTATTGCCTGAATAAAGAGAAATCCTCCCCAAAAATCAAGTTCAGTACTATCTGGAGAGTCTGTTGCCATCACACCTATAAAAAAAGCCACTGGAATTGTGAATAGATTTACCCCTAAACTGACCATTATGAATGTTAGATTTTTATCCTTAGTTTTTGGTGAATCAGACTTGAAGAATTCGAATATTGCAATGCCGATTATAAAATACAGTATTACATAAAGCTGATTAAGATATCCCATAATATTCCTCCGTTATCCTAATTGTACCATTAGCAAGGACAATTTTGTGCAAATTTGGATGAATAGGATATTCATGTAAGGTTAACATAACGTAACATTATCAGCAGTAACCAAATCCGAGAAATCCATTCATAACAAGAGTTTGCCAACCTTCTGTTCCCTACGCTGTACGCAAGGTTTTATACATCCCTGTCGCAACAGCATTTGGCAGTTCAAACCGTTCTCGCAACCTGCATGAAATCCTGCATATCTTTAGCGTATATTTTCGTTAAAATGTTGGTGGGACCCCAACAAGAATCTGTTTTACAGTACTAATTCATATAGATTTAGAATGATATTGTTTTAGAATAGAATATGGTATTTTTAACTAATAAATCCATAAAGGAGTGTCAACATGTCAATGTCACAAGAAGAATTACAGATGATAGCTGACTTTAAAAAAGAGTGTGAACAAAAATATACTATAACAAAGTTTCAATCCGATTATAAACCGACCTTTCAAGTTGGTGAACGGGAAGTAAAGCCCCAAATAGATGCAATGTTTGAAACCAATGAAGGAAAAACTTTTTTAGTGGAAGCTTATTCTACATATGCCTGGAAATCAAGCAACTGGAAGGACTACCAAGATAGGAAGGTTAGAAATGATGCTTTAAAACTCCTAGCAATTATTAAATTGTACAAAAAGCAGAATCCAGGCCAAGACGTTTCGGGTATTATTGTATTGCATCATACTACGTATAAAAATTTTAAAAATAGTAATAGAAATACGGTTTCTTATCTTAAAATATTAGGCATCGAAGTGGAGCATGTATTTTCCCCGACAGCTGTAAAGGCACTATCTAGGACTTCACCTGAAGAAATAAAAAAAATGTTAGAATACTTCAAAAAACAAGGTGAGCATCTCCTTCAAGATATTTTTGGTGATTCAGAACAAGGGGAATCTCAGAACGATTCGTTAATTGAGTCCGAAGAATACATAAATTTGCTTAAAGAACTACAGGAAGACTTGATCAAGAAATAGAAGTTGAGGAAAATGCAGTGAAAAGAAATAAATAGTAAATGATTAAATATGATTTGATGAAAAGTGTGGGCGTATAAAATCCTCGTTTTACCTGTAGTACCCCTTGTAGGAATAC
>NZ_NTTM01000083.1:0-2508 GCF_002560985.1 Bacillus sp. AFS018417 | reverse complement strand
CTTAGATAAAAATCAATTGTGTTGCCCTCTGAATCAACCGCATGATATAAGTACATCCATTGACCTTTTACTTTAATATAGATTTCATCGACTTTCCACGAGTCATTTGTTGATTTAAGATGATGTCGTACTTTCTCTTCTAATTGAGGTCCATATTGATGAACCCAGCGCATAATCGTTGTATGAGAAATGGATAAGCCCCGTTCCTCCATCATTTCCACCAAATCACGAAAACTGAGGTTGTACCGTAGGTACCATCTTACCATTAACAAAATAATATCCGGCTGATAATGCTTCCATTTGAATACATTTTCCTTTTCCATACCAATCATGCACCCTTTCTAGAGTAATAGTATCAGTATATCCAAGATTTATGGATTCATTGCAATTTTCCCGAAGTTTTTGCACCAAAACCAAAAAGGGCAACTTCACCAAAGGGTGAAATCTACCTAAAATACGCTTGAACTTATTTATAAATTGTTTGGATTAGCTGCCTAATCTTTAAAATCAACAGGATATCGCTATTCTATATTTCTATTAAGCTATTTTTGCACCAGAACCGTAAATACCGATTAAAGAATACAGATGAAGGTAAAAAACTATCAATCAAAAATGGTTAAAGTTGTAAAGAAGTTTTGCATATAATCAAAAATAGATTAAATTTCTAGTATAAGTTAGAGAGCTTATGAATTTTAAGGAACTAGGGGGAATGGAGTTATGATTGAAAGTTTTATACGAAATGGAAAAGGGAAAATAATTATCGATTTAAGCGATCGATTATCAAACGCTACTCGGGAATTTGAGCCAAATGCACATGAAATTATTTACAAAGATCATAAAGATTCAATTACAGTAACAGAAAAGTATTTAGGGCTTGATAAGTCTTATTGGCCAGATGAGGAAGGCTGGGCAGTAGAAGAAGTAACATTATCAACTCATTCCTACACCCATATTGATGCTCCTTATCATTATGGTTCTACATCTAATGGAAAACCTGCAAAAACAATTGAACAAATCCCCTTAAATTGGTGTTATGGAGATGGTGTTCTCATTAATATGACTTACAAGCAAGCTGGCGAAGGGATTAGTATTGATGATTTGCAACAAGAACTAAAAAGGATGAATTATTCAATCAAACCTTATGACATCATACTTATTTACACTGGAACTTCCAAGCATTTTCATCAGCCTGGTTATGAGTACTTGCATTCAGGACTAACTGCATCAGCAACAGAGTGGCTTATCGACCAAGGGGTAAAACTAATCGGGATAGATGCATGGGGTCTAGATCGTCCATTTAATGTAACAGCCAAAGAGGCAAAGGAAGGGAAGTCACAGTTTTGGGAAGCCCATTTAGTAGGCAGACGTAAAGAATATTGTCAAATTGAAAAGCTTTGTAACCTTGATAAAATTTCAAAACCATATGGTTTTACAGTATGTGCGTTTCCTATCAATATTGCTAATGCAAGTGCTGGGTGGAGCCGTGTAGTAGCTATTTTTGATGAAATTAATTAACCATTACTTGTAAGAAAATGCCCCATATCTATTGAAGTACACCTCCATTCCACTATTATCAAAATGGTTTTTGAAAATAAACATTGTTCGTTAATTAATTGTGAAGATAATTAGAGGTAATTTCAAAAAATTCATATTACAACGTTAAGAAGATTCTAGTATTAAAAATCCCAATCTCTCAGTGTTATAAATGAGAAGTTGGGATTTATTTACTCAGTAATCGCGCCCTTTAATGGAATAAATAAAATATGGTTCTGGTGCAAAAAATCTATCAAACTTGAACATACTGATACTATTATTCTAAAAAAGGACGTGATCAGTATGGAAAAGCAAAATTTATTTAAATGGAAACATTATCAGCCCGACATTATTTTGTTAACAGTAAGATGGTACCTGCGGTATAACTTAAGCTTTCGTAACATAGTGGAGATGATGGAGGAACGTGGCTTATTCATTGCTCACACAACGATTATGCATTGGGTACATCAATATGGTCCTGAGTTGGATAAGAGAATCCGTCGTCATCTCAGGCAAACGAATGACTCATGGAGAGTCGATGAGACCTATATCAAGATAAAAGGGGAATGGATGTATCTGTATCGTGCAGTAGATTCCGAAGGAAACACCATTGATTTTTATCTTAGCAAAAATAGAAATGCCAAATCAGCCAAGTGCTTTTTCAAAAAAGCCTTGGCTTCTTCGCATGTATCCTCTCCCCGTGTGATCACAATTGATAAGAATCCAGCTTACCCTATAGCAGTTGAAGAATTGAGGAAAGAAAAAAGCATGCCATCAAGCATGCAACTCAGACAAAAGAAATATTTAAACAATATACTGGAACAGGATCATCGTTTTATCAAGAAGCGTGTTCGTTCTATGTTAGGGTTGAAATCATTTCGTACAGCCACTTACATACTCAGTGGCATAGAAGCTATGCATATGATCAAAAAAGAACAGATTGATTTACGGGATCTGGACTTATCCCCGTCAAGT
>NZ_NTTM01000082.1:0-8809 GCF_002560985.1 Bacillus sp. AFS018417 | reverse complement strand
AACTTTTTGGGTTCACTTCATGAATCAGTTCCTTTTTTATAATATATGTAGAGTTTTATAATAGTAAAAACAATATTTTTTTCTATTCTGCCCATAGTATTGGCCCCACCTACGCCAGATACCCTGATAGCCACTCGTGCCATCCAACCCATTTATAATCTTAACAGAAAGCGCTTTCAAAGTAAAGAATTTTCTGATTATTTTTAACTAATTATTGGCCCAGTACCAGCGTTTTTGTAACCAGGGGAAAAGTAGCAATGAAGTATAGAAAATTAGCCGTATATGCATGTATTTTGTAGTAACAAAAAGGGTTTCAATTGTGTCTTGCAGGAAGAACTGTTACATCACATTTCACCGCTTGGATGGGGACACATCAACTTTCTTGGTGAGTATAAGTTTAAATTTAAGCAATCAACTACTCTAGAATCATTACGACCACTCCGGAGATAAAACATAAAGGCCGAAATTCATTAAAGTAGGAAAATCGGCTTTTTGACTTCTATAAAATGTATTAACGTGGATTTTATGTCATTTGGTTGACGGTACTCCAATATGGGGTAGCACTCTAAAAATGATGTTGAATGGCATAAAAAAACAGGTTAATTAACCTGCTATTTCTTTTCTCTTATTCGCTATTATTATCGAAATTAAGGCAAATATAATTAGCGTTATGGAGAGAATGCCATAAGCAGCACCTTCAAATCCTCTCACTTCAAAAAAACCTCTATAAAACAGATACAATGCAACTAATGTTCCTACAATACCCGGAACGTTTTTTAGAGTTCTAGAATCTGTTCTTTTTCTTAGAAAAACAGTTAACAATATTACAATTATATCTACTAATACTCCCAATCCAACTGGAGCAAAAATCATCATTCCCTCCACCCCCCTTAATTAACCTTATTTTACTTATTTTAACACAAAATCAAAAAAGAAAAGAGGGCTACTTATACCTATTCTTTGCCCCTGGTTACAGCAACGCTGGTACTGGGCCTATATATAAGAGTAATTCTCTTCCATACTTCTTAGACATAACAATCTATATTATGTGAAAAAGTCATTATCCTGACTAATAAACCATACTATAAGAAGAAAATATAATAGAGGTGAAGTCATGGGAGTTGTTAACGCTACAGATGCAGATATTGCACTTTTAGCAAGATTACTGAGAGCAGAAGCCGAAGGAGAAGGAACTCAGGGTATGTTGCTCGTCGGAAATGTAGGAATTAACCGAATAAGGGCCAATTGTTCCGATTTTAAAAACCTTCGTACCATTAGACAAATGATTTTCCAAGAACACGCATTTGAGGCTGTTACTCACGGTTATTTCTATCAAAGAGCAAGAGAAAGTGAAAAACGCTTAGCTCGTCGAGTAATCAATGGAGAGAGGTACTGGCCTGGGAAATTTAGTTTGTGGTATTTTAGGCCACCAGGTGATTGTCCTCAACAATGGTATAATCAACCTTTTGTAGGACGTTATAAAAAACACTGTTTTTTTCAACCAACAGCCGCAACTTGTGAACAGGTTTATAACACATTTTAAACAATGATAAAAACAATCTGTAATTAAAGAAAGAATAAAAAAAAAGCGTGAATTTAACACTTTTTTGCTAGTTTTAGGGGGAGCGTCAGGATTTTTCGGATTTACAACATAAAGATAGAAAATTTTGTATCAATAAGGTTTACTCTATTGGGACTTGCCAATTTTGCGTCAAATAAGGCTTGTAAGTGTCTCGTATGACCTGTCTCAAAATCCTTATCATTGTTTAGTTCTTCATTTTTAACGCTATAAACAGCTTAACGTTGTAAATTCGCATTTTCCGGACGTTACCCCATCACCATCAAGCTAAGAAAAGCAAACACCCCAAAACAAAAAAATGTACATTTTTTTGTTTTGGGGGCGCTATAAAATTCTTAAGTTGATGGGCATGAATCTTCCATCCTTGCTTGTCGCTATTGCGAAATGCGTTCGGAAACTTGCCAGAGCGTAGCCATCGCTTAATTGTTTCTTCGTGTTTCCCTAAAGCGGTTGCCATCTCTTACACTGTATATACTTTCATCAAAACCTCAAATTAGATTGAAAATTCAAAAACAATACATATTCTTATTATAACTAAAAGTAATTGTTGCTGTAAATGTGCTCTTCATGAGGATGTGTTGTTGTTGTAAATGAGGTCATGCAGAGGTCTATAAAATAAAAAAGTACACCACTTTCATTAAGTGATGTACCAATATTTATATAATATGTAACATTATATAAATTCTCTTGTTTTTGTAAGAGAGGATAGCTATTATCATTTCTTTATTTTACAGAGTACCTATTCGGGTATCTCTTTTATTGGTATTTTTATCATTTTTCATTTACTTTTCAAACATTAGTAGCTGCTTCTTCATTTCTAAGCCACCTCTAAATCCAGTTAAATTTCCATTCTTTCCAATGACGCGGTGACAAGGAATTACAATTAAAACGGGATTAGTTCCGATTGCGGTACCTACTGCACGTACTGATTTTGGTTTTTGGATTAACTCTGCAATATCCGAATATGAATAAGTTTGTCCATAAGGAATGTCACATAATGCATTCCAAACTGTTAATTGGAATGGTGTTCCGATAATATGAACAGGACATGAAAAAGCCTTGCGTTGTCCCTTAAAATACTCTATTAATTCATCAACATATGGCTGTGATTTTTGGTCGTCTTGTACCAAAGTATATTGCGGTAATCGTTTATTAACCCAATTTGATAACTCTTCAAAAGATTGATTTTGAGAGCCTATATAACATAGTCCTTGTGATGTCGCTGCAATATACATACTCCATTTTCCATAAACAAATGATGTCCAATAGATTGTTTGATTTGTTTTTGATGTCATTTTATTTCACCTCTTTTGTGCGATTCATTTTTCGATAATCTGTAGGTGTATATCCTGTTTTCTTTTTAAATAGGGTTGCAAAATGTGTAGTATTCGATATACCTACAGCAAAACTGATTTCCTTAAGTGTATGATTCGTATGAGCAAGGTGTTGCATAGCTTTGGAAATACGTGTTTGTTGTATATATTCAATTGGAGTTATTCCTTTAATCTTCTTAAACGTACGCTGTAAATGATAAGGGCTACCGTGACACGTATTTGCTAGTATTGTAAGCGTTAATTTTTCGCAGTAATGGTTATCAATGTATTCCGTAATTTGCGCTATCCAGTCTTCTTCAGGTAGCCTTAGTCTATTTGGCTTACATCGTTTACAAGGACGAAACTTTTCTGAGAGAGCTTGCTGTGCATTAAGAAAGATTCGTACATTGTTTCTGTTAGGTACGCGAGACTTGCATGACGGGCGACAAAAAATACCTGTTGTTTTTACAGCGTAATAAAATTTGTCATCATATGATGGATTATTGTGTACAATCGCTTGCCATCTTTCATCTGTCATTAAATCTTGATACTTGGGAGTTTCTCTTTGAATATTTTCATGGCGTGTTGATCTTTCGCTTTTCATATAACCACCTCTGAAATCAGTATATCCTGAATGGGGTACGTATGTACGGATTTATGAATGTAAGAGCAAGATTACAAAGATGAAATATAAAATGTTATTCGAAGAAAAAAGATGTATGAGTAATAGTGATTTTTCTTATTATTGAAATTTTACAATTATAATCAAAATAATCGTCTTCTAGGCTTATATGTGTAATGTAATAAGGAAAGTGAAGGAAATGAAGGAAATGAATTTCAATATTGACTAAGTGGAGATCAAGCGATTAGGGGATACCATTATATGTAATCCCTATTGTCATGGTGAATATAAAATATTTTTCTTGACTTTTTATACGAACACGAGGAAAATAGGGAAAAAAGAAGGGAGGGGTAACGTTGGAGGAATATGTGCTAGATATATATAATTTTTTGAGTACAACTGATTGGGAAGATATCATTTCAATTGTAAGTATTTTATTATGTATCCAATTCGTCTTTTTATATGCGCGAATGAATGGCGCTGATTTTTCTTTAACGTCCCCATCCGACGTACAAGGGAAAATATCTCTAAAACAGACAAATATAAAGCATGTATATTTCCCTTTAATTATTATATTCTTTATTCGTTACATTACTGCTGTTGTAAAGAAAAAAGAAGGAGACGACCACTGTAATCCGATTTGTCATTTAGATTTTAAATAAATGATACAAGGAGGAGATTCGTATGTGGATTCGTTTTCTATTAATTGGATTCTTTTCATTAACAGCAATTTCTCTTATAAGCTATCAATTAATTGAGATGTTTCAAGCGTATAGCGATATGTTTTTAAATAAAAACTAAAATAGACATTAAAGTTTGAAATTTTTAGTGTAAAACGATACAATCCTTCTTAAGTGGTAAAAGACTTAAGGAGGATTTTTTATTTTATCCTGTTATTCGTGGGTAGTAAGCCCCTTGCCTCAAGATTTTAAGAAAAAAGAAGAAAGGTGAAGGATAACTACTGGTATGCGTTTGATTGATGAAAGCCTCACTTTATATAATTATTTCAAACATTTGTCACATTTACACTGTTGATAATATGTTAAAATAATGAAGTTACTATATACTTTAAGAAGAATGAGGGAGTGAACAATTTGACTGATCGTTCTGTTAAACAGAAGAGCTATGCTCCTGTTGTAATAACGCTTTCTGTGGTCGTCAATGCAATTATTTTGTTCTTATTTTTTGGACCGATTGGTTACAAAGGAGAAGTACATTTTGATGTGAAAATTTTGCCGATGTTAAATGCGATTTTTAATAGCTTTACATTTGTGTTTTTAATCGCAGCATTGTATTCAATTATTAAAAAGAATGTAAATCTACATAAGGGATTTATTCTTGCAGCATTTACAACAACATTGTTATTTTGTGTTTCGTATTTAACGTATCATTATTTAGCACCAGCAACGCATTTTGGCGGAGAAGGAATCATTAAATATGTATATTTCTTTATTTTAATTACACATATTTTCCTTGCTGCTATTATTGTACCGCTTGCATTATTTTCTTTAGTATTCGGATTTACAAATCAACTGACTCGCCATCGTAAAATTGTACGTTGGACGATGCCGATTTGGTTATATGTAAGTCTTTCTGGTGTTATTGTATACTTAATGATTTCACCTTATTATTAAAAGGGTCTCAGTTTTAACTGAGATTCTTTTTTTGTATAAGCAAATATTTTTGTAAAAAGCTAAATATATGATATATAAAAGTATAGTTACTTTTTTAAAGGAAGGATGAAAAGTATGCAAAACTTTGTGTTTCGTAATCCAACAAAGCTTATTTTTGGAAAAGGTCAATTAGAGCAATTGAAAACAGAGGTGCCACAGTATGGGAAAAAAGTTTTACTCGTATATGGTGGTGGAAGTATTAAACAAAATGGAATTTATGATAACGTGATATCTATGCTAAAAGAAATGAATGCCGAAATTTTTGAGTTAAGTGGTGTCGAACCCAATCCACGTTTATCAACAGTACATAAAGGTATTCAAATTTGTAAAGAAAATGATATCGAGTTTATATTAGCTGTGGGTGGTGGCAGTGTAATAGACTGTACAAAAGCTATTGCGGCTGGCAGCAAATATGATGGAGATGCATGGGATCTTGTTACGAAAAAAGTTATTGCAACAGAAGCATTGCCTTTTGGGACAGTGTTAACTCTTGCGGCAACAGGTTCTGAAATGAATGCAGGGTCTGTTATTACAAATTGGGAAACAAACGAAAAGTATGGCTGGGGTAGTCCAGTGACATTCCCGCAATTTTCTATTTTAGATCCGAATCACACAATCTCTGTACCGCGTAATCAAACAATTTACGGTATCGTTGATATTATGTCGCACGTACTAGAGCAATATTTTCACCAAGGTACCAATACAGTGCTGCAAGATCGATACTGTGAATCTATTTTACAAACGGTTATTGAGACAGCGCCGAAGTTACTGCACGATTTAGAAAGTTATGAGCACCGTGAGACTATTTTATATTGCGGTACAATGGCGTTAAATGGTATTTTAGCGATGGGTGTACGCGGAGATTGGGCAACGCATAATATTGAGCATGCTGTTTCAGCAGTGTATGATATTCCGCATGGCGGCGGCTTAGCAATTTTATTCCCAAATTGGATGAAACATGTTTTACATGAAAACGTAGATCGTTTTAAACAATTTGCAATTCGAGTATTTCATGTTCAAACAGAAGGTAAAACTGATGTTGATATAGCGTTAGAAGGTATTGAAGCATTACGTCAATTTTGGACATCTATCGGAGCACCAGCTCGTTTAGCGGATTACGAGATTGATGAAAATCAAATTGATGTCATGGCTGAAAAAGCAATGGTATACGGTGAGTTTGGACAGTTTAAAAAGTTGAACAAGCAGGATGTTTTAGATATTTATCATGCATCGTTATAAACAAACAAAAAACACTTCTTTTGAGAGGTGTTTTTTGTTTGTTAATTTTCCTACCAAGATATGTTTGCGTTGGTAGAAAGCGCACTGACAACTGTTACGGAAGCGCTTATTGTAATAGAAATAGCCTAATAATGAAGATTTATTAATATCAAATTAAAGATGGATGAAAAAACGGAAATTAGCGGAGAGAAACCTTTTGTTGAGAGCATTATTGTAAGTTATGCGTATGAAGTGGCAGAAGGGTACAAGATGAACCTAAAAGCCTCTTAAAAACTGTCGTGGACGAATTCTTAAACAATTAGATCAAGCTGGAAGATTATTTAGAATGGATATATTGTTCGGCCTGTCAAGATGTTATATGCGGTGTAAAACTGTGTTTGTATATATTCAGTCGTTTTTATATCTGTTTCTTCAGCTGTAAGTATTGGATGAAACGAACGCAGTAAACAGCTTAGTGCAAAGTATAATTCTTCCTGAGAGCAATTTTTTTCTTTTGTTGCTGTTGCTAAAATTAAATCTTCTAGTAACGAGCGAAAATCAATAGTAGCTTGTCCAACTTTCATAGTATCATCTCCGTTTTCGTTTTTAACATGTATATGAAGTGGTTGGACAAAACATGCAAAATAGATTATATTTTTTAACAAGTGTATATAATTTCAATTACCGTAATGGGATAACTTGCATTTTGACTGTTAAAATTGGTAAGATTGGGTATAATAATCAGATGGATAACTTTACATAAAGAGAGTTGAAGTGTATGGGAGAAGAAAAACGGGACAAAGTTATTGTTATTATTGGACCAACTGCAGTTGGAAAGACAAAGCTTAGCATTGAACTGGCAAAAGCGTTAAATGGAGAAATTATTAGTGGCGATTCAATGCAGATCTATCGTAATATGGATATAGGTACGGCGAAAGTTACGGAAGAAGAAATGGATGGAATCCCGCATTATATGATTGATATAAAAAATCCAGAAGATCCATTTTCCGTTGCTGAGTTTCAAGAACTTGTGCGCGGTCATATAGCAGATATTACAAAACGTGGTAAACTACCTATTATTGTTGGTGGAACAGGTTTATATATACAATCTGTGTTGTATGATTACCAGTTCTCTGATGAACCGGGAGATCATATGTACCGTAAACAGCTAGAACAAGAGGCGGAGGAATATGGTGTAGAGTATATACATAGGAAGCTAGAAGAGGTTGATCCGATAAGTGCAAAGCGTATTCATCCAAACAATGTGAGACGTGTGATTCGTGCTTTAGAAATTTTTCATACAACAGGGAAGACGATGAGCGATCAATTAGAACAACAGGAAAATGAGTTGCTATATGATGTTGCTTTAATTGGTTTAACAATGGATCGAGATTTATTATATAGTCGCATTAATTTACGTGTAGATATTATGATGGAGCAAGGCTTATTAGCTGAAGTTGAGCGTTTGTATGAAGAAGGAGTTCGTAATTGTCAGTCTATTCAAGCGATTGGTTATAAAGAACTGTATGAGTATTTTGAAGGGAAAACTTCGTTAGAAGAAGCTGTGATGGCTTTGAAAACAAATTCACGTCGCTATGCAAAACGGCAGTTAACTTGGTTCCGTAATAAAATGGATGTTAATTGGTTTGACGTTACAAGCGGTGAAAAAAACATAGAAATTTTAGAGTATATAGAAGGAAAGCAACAACTTAAGTCGAATAATAAGTAAGTAGAGAAAAAGAGGAGGATTCGACATGAAGCAATCAATCAATATTCAAGATCAATTTTTAAACCAACTCCGTAAAGAGAATACGTTTGTCACGCTGTACTTATTAAATGGTTTCCAACTTCGTGGTCTAATTAAAGGCTTCGATAATTTTACTGTACTGTTGGAAACGGAAGGTAAGCAACAGCTTATTTATAAGCATGCAATTTCTACATTTGTTCCACAAAAGAATGTTTCAATCGAATTAGAATAGTAAAGAATTGTACATAGCAAAAAGAGCGAATCATTCGCTCTTTTTTTATGCTCAAAATATACAGGAATCCTAATGCGAAATCTTTTAATGGATACATAAGATAGAGAGTCTAGCTGTTGTGTCATCTATTTCGATGATTGGGAATGGATCTTTTTGATTGAAAATTTATCCCGCCCGTAAAAGCCCGATTGGTTCAACTAACCATCAGTAGGGGGCTTCATCTCCTACTGATGGAAGTTTCACTTTATGTTGAAATGGATATTTTGAGCCGGCTTTACAGATTGTAAAGGTGTTGGCTTTTATTATACAGGTCGATGTTGAGGAATTAGATCCTGTTGGTCCTCGTTCCTTCGAAGTTTCTTATCTTCATGCCCTTATTTTCCTAAAAGTTCGAGTCCATTCTGAAGTCCGAGTTCTTCTGAAAG
>NZ_NTTM01000081.1:0-13539 GCF_002560985.1 Bacillus sp. AFS018417 | reverse complement strand
ACCAATCAATCTAATGATGACAAGGAATGGAAGAAAGTCGTTGAACGTTCTGAAAATGCTCAACGTAATTTAAGACAGGTATTGAGTGCAATTTCCGAAAAAGAGCTTGAGCAAAATTCACTTGAGGAGAAATTACAGGACATCATGCTTCATGATGCTTATCATACAGGCCAAATTATTCAATTAAGGAAAATGCAGGGGGCATGGCCATCAAATCGTTGACTGAACGTTCTAGTTATTCCATTAAAGGGCGCTTTAATGGAATAAGGATCACAGAAATGATTAGACTTTTTTATAAAAGAATGATTCAATTAAATAAATTAAGAGTGTGTTTTGATCAATCTTTTTTCAAAACACGCTCTTTCTTTTTGCTCATTTATCAAGGTTATTAGTATCAATTTGACCAAACATTATTTCAAAGCTACAACTTTGCTGTCAATCAAAAAGCCAAAAAATAATGACTTAAATAAAAAACACTTACAAGTGTACTTATAATTATATTTAGGTTAGATAAGTGAAACAGTTGAAATTAAAAGGACCACACATTTTAGATATGTCTAATATGTATGGTTGTCGCTTTTAAATAAGGTCACGGTGTTTATAAAAAAGACACGATGTTTTGAATAAAGTCGCGATGTTTGCAAAAAATTTACGATGCTTTACCCCTTTGTATATAGTTATCTAAGGGGTTTTTATAGTGAAAGGAAAAGTACGTCTGAATTAAAATGTCATTATGCATAATAGAGAACTATGTAAAGATCCTAATTGTAAATTTTGTGCTTCTAATAACCAATAAATAGAAAAGTTTAAAAAAACACATTAATTATTATATTTTTGATCCACTTACATATTAATCAAAAATATAATAATGGGGAAGGAGGAGAAAGATATGGCTACTATTTGTAAAGAAATCGTAATTGAAGCAAATGCTGATCAAGTATGGGATGCAGTAAGTGATATCGGTGCTGTACATCAACGGTTTGTACCAGGGTATACTTTGGATACCCAGTTAGACGGTAATGATAGAATTCTATATTTTCCACATGGAGGAGTAGTACGTGAACGGATTGTTTCGATTGATGCCGAAACATATCGGTTCTCTTATACAGTTGTCGAAGGAAGTAATCCACCCTTAATTCATCATCATGCTTCTTTTCAAGTTTTTGCAAAGGATGAGAACGAAAGTATTCTCGTCTGGATCACTGATTTTCTACCAAATCATACAGAACCTGAAATGAGAATTCGCATTGATCGAGCATCTCAAGTAATAAAGCAGACCATTGAGAAGGAAGTAAAATAATAAACTTAGAAAAATAATATTGAGCCATCATCGCTCAATCAATCCAGATTGTGAAATATTGTACTTAAAGTAACGGGTAGAGTTAGTTGAAGAAGAATTAAGTGATTTTAGGATTGAGATCATATTTTAGTTATTCCATTAAAGGGCGCTTTAATTGAGCAAGGATCACAAAAATTATCAAACTTTTTTATAAAAGGATGATTCAATTGAATATAAAAAAAGCGTGTTTTGATCAATCTTTTTTTCAAAACACGCTCTTTTCTATGATCGTTTATCAAAGTTATTAGTATTAATTTGATTAAACTTTATTTTAAAGCAACAACAAGTCGACAGCCAATACAAATGTTGTGGTAAATGAGGTCATTTGTGGTACAAAAAAGGATAGAACATACAGAATTATTCTGTATGTCACTATCCTCTTCTTTTATTCTTATATAATGTGTAACATTATATGTCTATTCTTGTTAAAACAAAGATTAATTCAAATTTCTTGAATCTAAATAAACTTAAAAAGTTTAGGATGTTTTTTTACGTGCAAGATCATGAGAAGTATTTACATTAGAATTATCCTTCGTTCGTAATAAACTAATTCCATAGCCTAGTAAAGCTCCGATGAGTGCTGGAACGATCCATCCTAATCCAGCATCATATAAAGGTAAGTGAGAGAATAAAGAATTTATCGAATCAACTTTCAGATTTGCTGCATTCAGTCCATCAAAGATACTTACAATAAAAGTGAATAATAAACTTACTTGATATACTTCTGATCTCCCTTTAAACAATCGGTGTAGAAACGTTAATACAATTAGCATAATCGCTAAAGGATATATTGCTGTTAATACAGGTACAGATACGGTAATCAGCTGTGTTAAGCCGAGATTAGCAATGAGAGCACTGAAAGTAGCTAAAATAACAGCAAATGTTTTGTATGATATTTGTGGAAATACTTTATGGAAGTAAGATGAACATGCTGTAGTAAGTCCAACACTCGTCGTTAAACAAGCTATAGTGATCATCAATCCTAATAATAAATTTCCTAAAGAACCGAAGTAGTAATTTGCTACTTTTGATAAAACTTCCCCGCCGTTTTCTAAATGTCCTAATTTAGAAACACTAGAAGCACCCATGTATGCAAGTGAAGTGTAAACAGCAATTAATACGACAGCGGCAATGATGGCTGCTTTTATACATACACTTATAATCTCTTTTTTGTCACTTACACCTTTCTCTTTGATGGAATTAATAATGATAATACCAAATACGAAAGCTGCGAGAGTGTCCATTGTTAAATAGCCTTGCTGAAAGCCTTTGAAGAAAGAATTTGTAACAAATTCTTGTGTGGGTGCTTGAATGTCACCGATTGGCTTTATGACAGCGGTAACAACTAAAATACCGATAAATGTCAATTTAATTGGAGTTAAAAACTTCCCGACAACATCAACAATCTTTGTAGGATTTAAAGAGAGTACACAAGTAATCCCGAAAAACAGAATAGTGAAAATAATTAAAGGTAAATGACCACTATTTTCTCCTACAAATGGTTTTATACCTATTTCAAAAGATACGCTTCCTGCTCTAGGTAAAGCAAAAAGAGGACCAATTGCTAAATAAAGAATAAATGTGTATACACTCGCAAACAATGGGTGTACACGACTTGCCATTGCTTGTAAGTCGTCACTACCTGAAACACCAAGTGCTAATACACCAAGTAGTGGTACGCCAACTCCTGTAATTAAAAATCCTGCGGTTGCAATCCATACGTTACTTCCGGATGTTTGTCCTAACATAGCAGGGAAAATTAAATTACCTGCTCCGAAGAAGAGAGCAAAAAGCATAAGCCCAATCACAAAAATATGTGAAGTTTGCACTTTTTTTGTCACAAAAAAACCTCCAAATTTAAATATTTTGAATTTTTTACACAAAGATACAATACAAAGTCATTTTTTGTCGAATCATTAACGATGATAACAAAAATAAATTATTATGCAAGACAAAAATGAATTTTTCGTAAATTTATTTTGTCCGTTATTTTTATTATATAGAAAATTTAATTAATTACAATTGTTAAGCGCTTTCTTTCGGTGGTGTATCATACGATATTTTATGGATGTTATTATTTTTATATAACAAACAAAATAATAAATTAAATATTCAATAAAATCAAGAGTATATTATTCAGAAAATATAGAATAAAAGGTAAATTTTGTGATAGTATGGATAGAAATAAGTGTTTGGAGAGGTATTTTGTTACTCAAATGTCAAATTGTTAAATAGTGGGGGTTTAATTTTACATATTGTTCATGATATTTTGGATTAATTTGTATTCAATGAAATGAGAAAGGGAGAAATAGAATGAAGCATTATGTTTGTACAACGTGTGGTGTACAATATCCACTTTATAAAGAACCGCCTGTAAACTGTGTAATTTGTAATGAGGAACGTCAATATGTAAACCCTTTGGGGCAATCATGGACAACTTTAGAGAGCATACAGAAAAGTAAATCATTTAAGAATGAGATTGTAAAAGAAGTAGAAAATTTATATAGCATAACAACAAATCCAAAGTTTGCAATTGGTCAAAATGCTTATTTAGTTCAAGCTAATAAGTATAATGTGTTATGGGATTGCATTACGTATATTGATGAAGAGACTGTAGCAAGAATAAATGAGTTAGGGGGAATTCATGCGATTGCTTTATCGCATCCCCATTATTATTCTACACAGGTAGAATGGGCGGAACGCTTTGATGTTCCTATATACATTCATGAAGATGATAAAGAATGGGTGATGCGCCCAAGTAATCGTATTATATTCTGGTCTGGAGAATCTTTAAAACTTTCCGAAGGTATTACATTGTATCGTTTAGGTGGGCATTTTAATGGTGGTGCTGTTTTACATTGGGAAACTGGAGATGAAGGAAGAGGAATTTTATTAACTGGAGATATCATTCAAGTTGTTGCTGATTCAAGATGGGTAAGTTTTATGTATAGTTATCCGAATCTCATTCCATTGCCAGCAGGTAAGGTGAAAGAGATGGCTGAAAGAGTAAAAAAATTAAAGTTTAATCGTTTACATAATGCATTTCACGGAATCGTGAAGGGAAAAGCAAATGAAGCTGTCCAAAAATCAGCGAAAAGGTATATTGACGCACTTGAAGGGAAATTAATACATAAATAAAAAGACTCTTAATCTATCTTCCAAATGATAAGCTTTTTAGAGAGTGTGGATATAAATATTTAGCAGAAGTGATTATTGAAAAGAAAAAAGAAATCAAGTGTAAAAAAACAAAAGTAAAAGCGCAAAATCTTATAGATTTTGCGCTTTTACTATGTGAAAGAGAACCTTTATTTCTTTCTTTTTGGTCTCCGTACTAATTCGCCTCCACAATTTGGACAGATATGATTAGTATTCTCTGTACAAGGTAGGCAAAAAGTACATTCATACACACAAATGTATGCTTCTGAATCTCCTTGCAGAGAAGTATTACAAGTTTGACAGTTTGTTTTCATTTCTAGTGCCATGGGATGCCTCCTTACATAGTAAAATAACTTTCATAATCATATCTCTAATTAGAAGATGTCTCTCTTTTATCGATTGTAACGATAAGAACACTTACTACAATGAGTAAAGCTCCAATGAAAAATGTAGTTTTTAGCTGTTCGTGCAGTAGTAACCATCCGAGAAACGCTCCAACAATAGGTTGGAAAAAGAAAAAGAGTGAGCCGATTCCCGCATCCATTAATTCCATACCTTTGTTCCAAAGAAAAAATGCACCAGCAGTTGAAATGATGCCAAGGTATAAAATCCCTAAAACTATAAATGTGTTAAGACTTTGTATGCTGTTAGATTGCAATTCCCATATCATGCAAGGTGTAATAAACAAAATCGCAAAAAATATCGCATACGTTGTAATGATTAAGGAAGAAAAACGTTGCGAGGCGATTTTGACGTAAATAGATAATAATGCCCACGTAATAGCAGCCCCGACTAAGATGATTGTTCCGGTGAAATACGTTCCAATTTTTATATCCCATCCGATAACAATGGTAACACCTAAAGTTGCTAGGAGTACGGAAATGAACTTGCGAATGGTAATACGTTCTTTTACTATTATTCTTGCAAAAATGATCATAAAAGCTGGTGTTGCGGATGTTACTAAAGAGCCTGTATGTGCATCAGACAATTTTGTCCCAATAAACTGAAATGTAATGGAGACAAAATAACCGATAAAACCGATCCAGGCAAATAATAACCAATCTTTTTTCTCGATCGGAATTTTTGTTTTCTGTTTTTGCTGTGTTATTTGTAAAATCATAAATAAAATCGCAAAAGCAATAACGAAACGTAACCAAACAAGCGTGAGCGGGGGAACAAAGTCTAGTACATATTTACTGACAACATACATACCTCCCCAAATGCTTGCAGCAAGCGATAAACAAAATGCACCAAATAATGAATGTTTCATATCATATGACCTCCGTCTATTTTTAGGATTAGAGATAGTTATCCTTAAGACGAAGCATTTTAATCTAGAAGATTTATTATGCCCGTCTTAGAGACGGATTACTGGCTGATCATTTTCGAATAAGTTGTTGTAATACATCGCTATTCTCCTTTCTATCCTTAGTAAGTTTCTTTTACTTGATGAATTGACAAATTTAAACGATAGTTGCCGAAGATTAAAATTTCATTTAATAAATTATGTAAGTTTTCTTGGGAGTCTATTTGTACTTTAAGTAAATAACATCCTTCACCACTTATTTTATGGGCTTCTACAATGGAATCTTTATTTGTGATGAAGGAAGTGAATTTTGCGTGTTGATTTGTCTTCATGAAAACAGTAATAAAAGCAGTATACTGCACACCTAATTTTAGATGATCTACTAAAATAGTATATGCTTTTATCAATCCCTCATCCTCCATTTTTCTAATACGGTTTCCAACGGCTTGACCTGTCATATGAATGCTTTTTCCAATATCCTTCCACTGCATTCGTGAATTTTTCTTTAGTAAATCAAGTATTTGTAAATCTGTTGAATCAATCATGGTTTCAAACCCTTTCATGGTGAAATCATATGACGTTAATGTCTTTCATGAGAATGTTATCGCGAATTCAATAAAGATTTATAATAAGATTATAACTTAATTTTCAAAATATTGGAGGGCTAATAATGAAGACAGGACTTGTATTAATTGATATTCAGAATGATTATTTTCCAGGTGGAAGATTTGAATTACATGAACCATTAAAAGCAGCAGGAAATGCAAAGAAAGTGTTAGATTTCTTTAGAAAAATGAATTTACCTGTATTTCATGTGCAACATATTTCAGTAAAAGAAGGGGCTACTTTTTTTCTTCCGAATACAGATGGTGTAAAAATTCATCCTCATGTAGCACCTCTTGAAAGTGAATATGTTGTACAAAAAAATTATCCAAACAGTTTTCGGGAAACAAATTTACTAGAGTTACTTCAGCAAGAAGGGATTGAACACTTGGTGATATGCGGAATGATGACGCATATGTGTATTGATACAACGGTTAGAGCTGCCAGTGATCTAGAGTTTGGATGTACAGTAATTGAAGATGCTTGTACGACAAGGAATCTTATATTTCACAATGAAACGATTCGGGCCAAACATGTGCATGCGGCATTTATGAGTGCTTTAGATAATATGTTTGCGAAAGTAATAGAAACAGAAGAGTTTTTATTGCGTAGAATGTAATAGGAAAAAGAAGCTACTCTACGGTATGTAGAGCAGTAGCTTCTTTTTTATTTTTGTTTGAGTGAAAATAATTCTTAATATTTTTATAAAGTGTTATTCTTAACCGTAACGTTTGACTGTACAGTTTATATATTGTATGATGTTTTTAACATATGTAGGGAGGGAAGGTCGTTGGGAAGGTGTACCGAATCGGACAGTTGGCTCACATGGCTCATGTTTCGAAACGAACGATTGATTATTATACGAATCTAGGTATTTTGAAAGCGGAGCGATCTCAATCTAATTATCGCTACTATGACGAAGCAGCAATTGAAACTTTACGTTTTATTGAGAGATGTAAAGAAATGCATATACCGCTTTCTGAAATTAAGGATAGGATCGAGGAGAAAAAAAAGCTGCTCGGTGTTAATGAAAACGTTTCGGAACAAGTAAATGATGTAACAGAGCGTATCCACCGTTTGGAGACGGAATTAATAGAATTAAAACCGTTATTAGATGGGTTAACAGATTCACAGCGCGAAAAACTAACGAAACATTTATCAACTCAAACGACAGCTTTAATACAATCTCTTATCTTACTTTTATAGTAGGTAGAGCTATCCACCCTTTTAATTTCTGTATAGCGCTTTATTTTCTAAATTTAGAGAGTAAACAAAGCAATTATTCATACAGGAGGTGGACACCTTAGTTTTTGAACTAAGGGGGATTCTTTGGAAATATTTAATTTAGTTATGATTGCGATTTTAATCGCGTTTACTGGATTTTTCGTGGCAGCAGAGTTTGCTATGGTTAAGGTGCGTTCAAGCCGTATTGACCAACTTGTTGCGGAAGGAAAACGGGGTGCATTAGCAGCCAAAAAGGTAACAACAAATTTAGATGAGTATTTATCGGCGTGTCAGTTAGGAATTACCATTACAGCTCTTGCGCTCGGATCGCTTGGAGAGCCTACGGTTCATCGTTTATTACAGCCGTTATTTCAAGATCTACATTTCCCAGAAACGGTTGCGAATTCAGTATCGTACATTCTTGCGTTTGCAACAGTTACCTTTTTACATGTTGTAGTTGGTGAGCTAGCACCGAAAACAGTAGCAATTCAAAAAGCAGAGACAATTACAATGTTGTTTGCAGCACCACTTATTATATTTTACAAAATCATGTTCCCGTTTATCTGGATGTTAAATAAATCAGCGCGTCTTGTAACTGGTTTATTTGGATTAAAACCAGCATCTGAGCATGAAGTAGCACACTCGGAAGAAGAATTACGTTTAATACTTTCAGAGAGCTATGAAAACGGTGAAATTAACCAGGCGGAGTATAAGTATGTAAACAATATTTTTGAATTTGATAATCGTCTTGCGAAAGAGATTATGGTGCCGCGTACAGAAATCGTTGGTTTCTATCTTGAAGATTCAGTAGAAGATCATATGGAAATTATCCGAAGTGAAAAGTATACACGTTACCCAATCTTTGGAGAAGATAAAGATGATATTATCGGTATGGTGAATGTAAAAGATTTCTTTATTCGTTATATGAAAAATGATAAAGAAGATCTTTCATCTATCCGAACGTTTATGCGTCCTATTATTGAAGTAATGGAGACAATCCCAATTCATGATTTACTTCTGCAAATGCAGAAAAAGCGAATTCCAATGGCTGTTTTGTATGATGAATACGGCGGTACAGCGGGAATTGTGACGCTTGAAGATATATTAGAAGAAATTGTTGGTGAAATTCGTGATGAATATGATGAAGATGAGCATCCTCCGATTCATCATGTTGATGAGAACCATAAAATTGTCGACGGAAAAGTATTAATTAGTGAGATTCAAGATTTATTTGGATTACACATTGACGAAGTAGAAGTTGATACAATTGGCGGTTGGGTGATGACGCAAAATCACGAAATTCAAGAAGGACAATTTGTTACAGCAGAAGGATATGAATTTAAAGTTCTAGAAAAAGACGCGCATCAAATTAAGCGTATTGAAATTCGTAAAATAGATTTACAACAAGAAGAAGCAGCAACTGTATAGTTGCTGCTTTTTTATGTGTCTCAAAGTTTGAGAGATCAATTGATTTTTGTTTAAATAATTTAATATTCTTAATTATTCGGATGTGTGATAAAATGAAAATTACGTCTTTTGAAGTTAGAGGAGGATGGATATGAATAAACAACAAATCATTGATGCGTACGATATACTTGCCGGCCATTATGAACAAAGTGTCGATTATGACAGTCCGTATAATACAGATTATGAACGACCAGCTATGATGAATCAGTTTCCTGATAATATGAGAGGAATGAGGGTACTTGATGCTGGCTGTGCGGCAGGGTGGTATACAGAACAGTTTCTTAATCGGGGAGCAGATGTAACCGCGATTGATGTAAGTTCAGAGATGATTGCTGCTACGAAGCGAAGAGTAGGAGAGAAAGCTGAGATTTATCGATTAGACTTTGAAAATACGTTACCTTTTGCAGATTGTACATATGATAGCATTGTTAGCTCTTTAGCTCTTCACTATATTGCAGATTGGGAACGAACATTTGCTGAATTTGTGAGAATATTAAAGCCAAATGGAACATTTTTGTTCTCCGTTCATCATCCGGCAATGGATATTCACCTGTCAGAGAAAAAAGAATATTTTAAGCGTGAATTGCTTCATGATAAATGGAAGAAAAGCGGTAAATATGTTGATATGTATTTTTATCGCCGGCCACTACAAGACATTATAAATGAAACGCTTCGTCATTTTGAAATTGAAAAAATTGTAGAGCCTATTCCGACGGAAGAATTGAAAACAAATTATCCATCATCTTATGAAAAGTTAATGAAACAACCGAGTTTTTTAATTATAAAGGCAAAGAAAAAGGAATTCTAAGAATGTAAGAATCCGGAAAAAAACTATTGTCTTGTAAGCTTTCTTCAAGTTAAATCTTAGGTCATGTAGCCATAGAATAATAGTCTTACAACGAAGCATGGTATAGCGGATATTAATTGTTATATAAAGTCACAGTAATCTATTATTTGTAAGTATTTTCAGGGGGGAATTATGTATACATATATTTACATGGTTAGACATGGTGAATCACCTAAAATAGAAGAGGACGAAAGAACGCGTGGATTAACTGAGAAGGGGAGGCTTGATACGTATAGAGTAACTGAATTATTGAAAGATGAAGGAGTAGACACGTTTATTTCAAGTCCATATAGCCGAGCTGTGTTGACGATAGAGAATTTAGCTCATTTTTATGGTAAAGAAATATTAATATACGAAAACCTTAGAGAATGTATGTTTTCAAGTGAAGATAAGATAATATCAGATAAGGAATTGTATCCACTCGTAAAGAAGATGTTTTCCAATCCAGATTTTTCATTACTCGGAGGAGAATCAAATGCAGATTGTCAGAGCCGATCTGTGGCAGTATTGAAAGATATATTAAAGAATTTTAAAGGTCATAAAATTGTAATTGGTACTCATGGACTTGTCATGACTTTAATGATGGGATATTTTGATAGTCAATATGGATTTGAATTTTTAATGCAGACATCAAAACCGGATGTATACAAGATGGAATTTAATGACGAACAATTAATTGATATAAAGAGATTGTGGACAGAATGATTTTGAATATTACTCGAGGAAGGCTGAAACTTTATATAACAGCAATATCATGTTGTCAGGTGTGTTAGTTCAACACCACAACACAACTGCAGCAGTCCTTGCAATACATGTGAATGGCGGGTTAACACAAATACACCTGTGCCAGAGATGATGCATGCTTTTTATGCCTTTTGAGAGATTTTATGATTTCAAGAACTGATTATTAGATTGAATCCTAAATCTAGGATTCTTTTTCTTTGTTATTTTTGAAGTTTTTGAACTAAAATAGAAAGAAAATTAATAAAATTCATCGCTTTCTTACGACTCTGTATGTTATTATGACAACAGACTTTTAGGAAGAGGTGGATACATATGTTACAAGCGTTACTTATTTTCTTACTGCAAATTATTTATGTGCCAATTTTGACAATCCGTACAATTCTGCTTGTAAAGAATCAAACAAAGTCCGCTGCTGGTGTTGGGTTGTTAGAAGGAGTCATCTATATTGTTAGTTTAGGAATTGTATTTCAAGACTTATCAAATATGATGAATATTGTAGCTTATGTCATCGGGTTTAGTGCTGGGTTGTTGCTCGGTGGTTATATTGAAAATAAATTAGCTATTGGATATATTACGTATAATGTTAGTTTACTAGAGCGTTGCGAAGAACTTGTGACCGCACTAAGACATGCAGGATTTGGTGTGACAGTCTTCATCGGAGAAGGAATGAATTCTGAGCGCTATCGTTTAGATATTGTAGCAAAGCGTTCGCGTGAAAAAGAGTTGGTAGAGATTATTAACGAAATCGCACCGAAAGCATTTATGGCTTCATACGAAATTCGCTCTTTCAAAGGTGGATATTTAACAAAAGCGATGAAAAAACGTGCGTTAATGAAGAAAAAAGATGATCAGGCATCATAAGAGAAAAGGCGAGGTTGAGGATAGCTTCGCCTTTTTTATATACTATTTTTTTTGCTAGTTCATCATTAGTAGTTTAAGGCTTTGTTTCGATGATTTGTTTTTGGTTTGACTTTTGGATATATAAAATTCATCCAAAGAACGATAAATAAATTATCTGTTTGGAATCGCCATAAACCCTCGTTATTGCTCAAAAAAACCTAAGCTTTAGAAAATTGAGGTTCTAACTTCCAGAAAATATATTAGTGCGCAATATAGGCGTTTTGCCGACAGGTTCCCTAAGATAATTAATTGTTATACATATATTGAAAGAGTAAGTTAGATGTACACAGCTTTTTATGAAAAATATAAAACAAGTGAATTATAATCTCTCAAACCTTATTAAATAATATATAATTGTAAACAGAACACTCACCATTGTTTTGACAGCAAAACAGTCAAATAAGAAGGAGTGGCAAGCTTGAAAAGGAAAAAGATTTTGTATTGGTTTCTATCTATTGTATTGGTGACTTTTCTAGGGCATACGGTGTATGCTGCAGAACAACAAGAAACACTTAAAGTTCAAGAATCAAACGCTCTAAAGGGACAATTCCATCTTGATAATGTAGTGAAAATTTATGTGCCATCCACCTATAATGTAGATCAACCTATTGATAATACTCCCTATGTTAATAAGTCTCTAGAGACATTCTCTAAAATGTTTGGAGGAGCTACCGCTATTGAAGGAACAGGGGCCTGGGTAGGAGATAACAATCAGCTCATTAAAGAAAAAGTCACCATCGTGTATAGTTTTGCCGAAAACTTAAATAAGAAGACGATTAATGAAGTGGTAGCATATGCGAAATCCCTAAAAGAAGAGATGAAGCAATCATCAGTGTCTCTTGAAGTAAACGGGAAGATGTATTTCATTGAATAATGGTTAGAAAAAGGCTTGGAGATCTTATGTCTCCAAGCCTCTTTGTTATTTAAGAATCATAGCGCAGGCTACATAATCAGTGATATTCATGGTAAACAAAGAGGCTAATCCCTTATTCATTAAAAATTAAGCCTTTTCTCTTTTGAAAGCTTTATACAAGAATGTATACATATTTGGTTTAGTAAGTATGATTTCTCTGAATTGTCCTTATTTCTCGTATAAAAATCGCATAGCTGCTATTTAGTCTAATGCTTTATTTTCGTGCAATCATTATCTATTCATGACATATAATGGTGAATCTAAATCTTTATTTCATGAGCTAAGAAATGAAGATGTATAACACTTGGAATGAAGGATTTTTACCAAAATTAGTTTAACATACTTCCAAAAGAATTCCCCTTCCTCAAGGAATGAGAAGGGTGAAGCCCAATGAGTAGGGAGGGGATGAATTTTGGTTGGTGTAAGCCAAAGGAATGAAAAAGGAATTTCCTCAAATGAGACAGAAATTATAGAAAGAATACTTTTGATCTCAAAGTTATTGTTTGCTGACTGTAGGCGGTGCACCATTAGAAATTCTAAAGCAATACCGAAACACAAGGACAAAACGAATGGGAGGTGATGACAATGTTGTTGAATCAAAAATATGAAATCTTTCCAACAGAAGCGCAAAAAGAAGTGCTAAACCGTTGGCTACAATATTGTCGTCAAACCTACAATTCTGCCTTGTTAGACAAAGAACGGAAATATAAGCAAAATAAAGAAAATTACAATCGTTATGATATGCAAAAACAACTTACATTGGACAAGAATACGTATCCTTTTCTAAAAAAAATGCCTTCTCAGCCGCTACAAGAAGTTTTTGCGCGTCTGAAAAAAGCGTTTGATCATTTCTTTCGTAAAGATGCAAAGTATCCAAAACAGAAAAAGTATAAAGACTACACGAGTATGACATTTCCGCAATTTGGGTTCAAACGAAATGGAAAGCATCGTTATGCCATGTCTTTTTCTGATAACGGTAAATTATACAATACAAAGCTGGGAGAAATAGATATCACCCTTCACAGACCACTCGAAGGAAC
>NZ_NTTM01000080.1:0-205 GCF_002560985.1 Bacillus sp. AFS018417 | reverse complement strand
GCACGGCTTTTAATAGCTGACATCATCTTTTTGTAAGCAAACATGCTCATCATCATGTTTGCTTTTTTGTTGCCATAAGGGTTCTTAACCTTTGCGTTTGTTGTGTTTAATTTTTCTACAACAATCGGTTTGTTTGCCTTTACAGCAATATCAACTAATGCAATGGCTTCTGCTTCCATAATTTTAGTAATTTGTTCTGATGTTT
>NZ_NTTM01000007.1:41541-57525 GCF_002560985.1 Bacillus sp. AFS018417 | reverse complement strand
CAGTTTTCAAAGAACTTATCCGCCGCTCAATTGCGACTTCCTCATGTTAGCATCTTTGTTTTTCGATGTCAACATTGTTTTTTACTTCTTTTTTCTTTTCGCTTTCTGCTCTTGTGCATCAGCGACGTTTATTAATATAACACGGCCATTACAGAGGGTCAATACTTTTTATAAAAAATTTCACATCCCGTTTAAACACTACCCAACTATAGTTAAATCACTACATAAGAAGACCTCTATTCCTTCACATCAACTTTTACTCTTGGCTTAGCTTAGTTATAAAATATATATCTTCGTAACTCTATACAGCATTCAGTAAATAAGGTATCAATCATCCAAAAATTCAGAAATATATGATATATTATCTTTATAGGAAGGTGAAGGGAATGAGCATTAAATACTCAAATAAAATCAATAAGATTAGAACCTTTGCATTAAGTTTAGTATTTATCGGGCTTTTTATTGCATACTTAGGGGTATTTTTTCGAGAAAACATGATTATTATGACCATTTTCATGATGGTTGGTTTTTTAGCCGTCATCGCTAGCACAGGTGTGTACTTCTGGATTGGTATGCTATCAACAAAGACCGTCCAAGTTGTTTGTCCATCTTGCAATAAATCAACGAAAATACTTGGACGAGTCGACGCTTGTATGCATTGCAACCAGCCGCTAACACTCGATCGTAATTTAGAAGGAAAAGAATTTGATGAAAAATACAACCGTAAAAATTACAAAGCCTAATGAAGAGTATATGTTTACTTCTAAAAAAAGAGAGGCTGACTTAAAATGTCAGCCCCTTAATCATTCTTATTACTTATTACATTCTTGACAAACGCCGTAAATTTCTAAGCGATGACTATTGATCACAAAGCCAGTTGCTTTCGCAGCTTCATCCTCAATCTTCTCTAAACTTGCATACGGAAAATCTACAATTTTCCCACATTTTTCACAAATAACATGATAATGTTGGCTTGTAACGTAATCAAATCTGCTAGACGCATCACCATACGTAAGTTCTTTTACAAGTCCTACTTCTTTAAATACGCGTAAGTTATTATAAACTGTCGCAACACTCATATTTGGGAACTTACCTTCTAATGCTTTATAAATTTCATCCGCTGTTGGGTGCGTCATAGATTCCACAAGGTACTCTAAAATAGCATGACGCTGTGGAGTAATGCGTACACCCGTATTTTTCAACATTTCCAGCGCTTCTTTTAATTCCTCTTTGACCACCGTCATGCACCCCGATTCTATACGGATTATTATTTTATAATTCTTATAAAGAGTGTACTCCTTTTCCTTTCACTCGTCAACATTTCTACTATAACTATGTGGTTTTATTCTTCATCTTATATTCATTTCACTCTAACAAGGAATAAAAGTACGATTGGTGAGAACGATGGAAGCTTCATTTTATCCCTAAGAACCCGATTGGTTCAACTGGCCATCAGTGAGCGATAAAGCCTCCCACTGATAGAAGTTTCATTTTATTCTTATATGAGCCTGCCTTTTTTTATACATATGCATAAAAAAAAGTGCGAGAAAAAACTCGCACATGGAAAACTATCACCTGAGGAGGTATGCCCTACACTACTAACATATGAGAAATTCCCAAAAGTGTATAGACATATGCCTTGTAATATTTCACTTATTATTTCGTGCTGCACAAGTGGGTAAAACTCCACCTCTATTGATACAATTTTTACTTTACTTTACTTTATATAGGACAAAACTTCCTCTACGTGACCTTTTACTTTCACCTTACGCCACTCTTTAACGAGTTCCCCTTCCTTATTAATGAGGAATGTAGAACGCTCAATACCCATATATTCTTTTCCAAAGTTCTTTTTTAGCTTCCAAACATCATATAGTTCTGCTACTTCATGTTGCTCATCCACTAAAAGTAAAAATGGTAAGTCATGTTTTTCAATAAATTTTAAATGTCTATTTACTGGATCAGGACTCATCCCAAGAATAACTGTATCTTTCTTTTGAAACACCCCGTATGCATCACGAAAATCACACGCTTCTGTTGTACAACCTGGTGTCATATCTTTCGGATAAAAATAAAGTACAACATGTTTCCCGCGAAAGTCAGATAGTTTTACTTGCTCTCCGTTACTTGCTTCTAGCGTAAAATCTGGTGCCATTTGTCCTACTGCAACCACGTATAATCACTCCTTGTCTTTTTCTTCCACTATATCAAATATCATATCATTTTTCAGTTTCTATAACTGTTCGTACAACAAACGCAAATGGCATCGTATACCCTATTAGCGCTTCTACAATCGCGATCCAACGCCCAATTCCAATAGGAGTTACATCCCCATATCCAACTGATAGTAATGTAATCGCACTAAAATATAAACATACCTCTACAAGTGAAAATGAATGACTCGTTATCATCTTTCCGTCTTCCTGTAATACCGAAAATCCACTTTCTTCTAAAACAACATAACTTAAAGCAAACGCAATTAGTATAGTTGTATAAATAAGAAATAATGAAATAAGATTATACAAAGAAAAGAAACGATTTGATTCCCCCGCCGAACTCCATAACAATTGGATACTTCGTAACACAGCAATCGCAGCAATAAATAAAATAATTCCCCATAACATGTCCTCCACCTCATTTTATTTGTATGAGGACAAAGATAGTTTTATCCCATCCTCAATGGACAATAAAACCTAGAGAAAGAAGACATAAAACAAATTAACTTTATTAATTTCCGGCACCGCGATATCGTTTTACTCCTATATTCCAAACGAAAAAACCAATTGAGAAACAAATAATTCCAACCGCAGGCGTTGCAAATGCGTAAGAGTTCCATTCTGTTTTTCCTAGAAAATAAGATGCTGGATATACACCAACAAAAGCAAATGGCAATACAAACGTTAAAATAAAACGAATGACGCGATTATAAATATTAATAGGATAACGCCCATAGTTTCCGATATTATACATAAGCGGCATAATCGAACTTCTTGCATCTGACCAAAAACCAATACTTGCAAGTGTTACGAAAATTCCCCCATATACTAGCGCACCGCCTAGTACCATCAATATAAATAAAAAGAAATCATACCAATGAAATGTTAATTGAAGCTGTACTGCAGCATATCCCATTACCGCAAAACCTGTTATCGCACCAAGAAGTGACTCCAGCTCCATTCGTTCTAATATGACTTGAAACAAACTGTGAATGGGACGTGTTAAAATGCGATCCATTTCACCTTTTACGATATAACGATCATTAAAGTCCCATATATTAAAGAACGCTGAAAAAACTGCAAATGGAACTAAGAAGAACCCATAAATAAAAATAACTTCCTCCCTATTCCACCCTTTCAATTCTTGTGTATGTCCAAATACAACAAGAATAAAGATTAAGTTTACTGCTTGTAACAATAGATCTGATAGTAAACCAACAATAAAATCACCGCGATATTCTAGCTTCGTTTTTATATATTGACTTGCATATTGTAAAAACAACTTAAAATATAACATTTTCTCATCATCCCCCTTGCACAATCAGCCGTTTTCTCGCTGTTTTCCACATCATAACAATTGGAATAATGAGCAGAACCGCCCATGTTATTTGAAATAATAAAGCTTTATAAATTGCCTCACCTTGTATGCCTTCAGAAAAAATCATACTTGGAATGTAACTAATCGCTTGAAACGGCAAAAACATCATTGCTTTTTGAGTCCATAACGGAAAGAAGCTAATTGGGATTAATAGTCCTGAAAACAAATCGATAACGACACGTTTCGCATACATAATTCCATTATTATTAAATAAAAAGAACGTTAACATCCCTGTCATTAAATTAATTTGTGTATTAATGATAAAACTAAATAATAGCGATAGGAAGAAGTACAACCACGTTTGGAAATTCGTTGTAATTTGCAGTGAGAATAACAATGTAACGATTACCATACCTGGAATAGAAAAGAAAGCAAATCTAAAAATCCCTTCCCCTAACCCTTGCATCACTTTCATACCTAAATAGTTATATGGACGAATTAACTCAACTGCAACTCGCCCTTCCATAATTTCCATCGCAATCTCTCTGTCAATGTTATTAAAATAAAAAGCACGGGCCATCCATGCAATTGCGATATATGTTGTCATTTGTGTAACTGATACACCCTCGATATTTTCTTTCCCACTATAAATTGCTTGCCATAAAAAATAATATGCTCCGATATTAATTGTATAAATGATAATACCGCTATAATAATTTGTTCGATAAGCAAGCATCATTAAAAAACGGACACGAATCATTTCAATATACTTATCCATGAGTTATACCCTCTTCATAAATATTACGAATGATTTCCTCCGTAGATACTTCATTAATTTTTAAATCTTTAATTGCAAAAGTTTGTACAACTTTTGATATAAGAGTGGAAATAATAATTTCTTCATTCGGAATCTTGGCAATCCACGTATTTTGTTCCCTTCCTTGCGACCAAACTACATCATTATCAGGCATTAACATCGCAAGCTGCTGATAAGCAACGGGAGTCCCAAATTGAAAATGAATTTCTTTTTCTGCTCCCCACTGCGACCTTAGCTTATCTAAAGATCCGTCATACATTACTTTTCCTTCATCTAACATAACAACACGATCACAAAGCGCTTCAATATCTGTAATGTCATGTGTCGTTAATAAAATTGTTGTTTTATATCGCTCATTCATTTCTTTTAGAAAGTCACGGATTTTCAATTTAACAAGAACATCAAGTCCAATTGTTGGTTCATCCAAAAACAATAACGGCGGATTATGAATTAACGCTGCTGCTAATTCGCAGCGCATCCGCTGTCCAAGGGATAACTTTCGAACTGGCTTGTCCAAAAGCGGACCAATATCTAACGTTTCAATCACATGCTCCATATGTTCTTTATATTGCTGATCAGAAACACCATATACTTTTTTTAACAAACGGAAGGACTCCTGCACAGCAATATCCCACCAAAGCTGTGAACGCTGCCCAAACACAACACCAATCGTTTTCACAAATTCTTCCCTTTGTTTGTGCGGATTCATGCCATTCACAGTGATTTGTCCAGCGGTCGGTGTTAAAATACCTGTTAGCATCTTAATAGTAGTGGATTTACCAGCACCATTTTCACCAATATATCCAACCATCTCCCCTTGCTTTACAGTAAACGAAATATCATTTACTGCTGGCACAATCTTATAATTACGATTTAATAAATCTCGAAACGCTCCTTTTAATCCTGAGCGGCTTGAGTACGATGTAAATTCTTTTCGTAAATCTTTTACTTCAATAACCGTCTCCATACTCATTCTCCTTTCTGTTTCTCCCTAACAAGCAACACCTTTTATTTTCATATGATATAAAGATCAGCGAGCTTTTGCGGGATTTCCCTATGAACTCGCTTCATTTAACTAACCATCAATGAAGCAGATAATGCCGACGAAAGTTTCATTTTAGCACAACGAATAGTTTACCCAACAGTAGCAACTATCACAAACAATACGTCTTTTCCAAAAACATGTTAAAATAATACATAGATTTTTGTAAGGAGATGAATTTTCGTGAAATTCACAAAATCGGAAGAACTACATAAAGAAGCATTAGAACATATCGTTGGTGGTGTAAATAGCCCTTCTCGCTCTTATAAAGCGGTTGGCGGTGGATCACCTGTTGCAATGGAGCGCGGTAAAGGCGCTTACTTTTGGGATGTAGACGGCAACAAATATATCGATTATTTAGCAGCATATGGACCAATCATTACAGGTCATGCTCATCCGCACGTAACAGAAGCAATTAAAGTAGCTGCTGAAAATGGTGTATTATATGGAACACCAACAGCTTTAGAAGTAAAGTTTGCAAAAATGCTAAAAGAAGCAATGCCTGCAATGGATAAAGTACGTTTCGTAAACTCTGGAACAGAAGCTGTTATGACAACAATTCGCGTTGCTCGCGCTTATACAGGTCGCACGAAAATTATGAAATTTGCTGGTTGCTACCATGGACATTCTGATTTAGTACTTGTAGCGGCTGGCTCTGGTCCTTCTACACTTGGTACTCCTGATTCTGCCGGTGTACCTCAAAGCATCGCACAAGAAGTAATCACAGTTCCTTTTAATAATGTAGAGACATTAAAAGAAGCATTAGATAAATGGGGACATGAAGTAGCAGCAATTCTTGTGGAACCAATCGTTGGGAACTTTGGAATTGTCGAGCCAAAACCTGGATTCCTTGAAAAAGTAAATGAACTTGTTCATGCAGCAGGTGCATTAGTCATTTATGATGAGGTTATCACAGCTTTCCGCTTTATGTATGGTGGTGCTCAGGACTTACTTGGTGTAACACCAGACTTAACTGCTCTTGGCAAAATAATCGGCGGCGGTCTTCCAATTGGTGCTTACGGTGGTAAAAAAGAAATTATGGAACAAGTTGCACCGCTTGGCCCTGCTTACCAAGCTGGCACAATGGCTGGAAACCCAGCTTCTATGGCTTCTGGTATCGCATGCTTAGAAGTACTTCAACAAGAAGGTGTATACGAAAAACTAGACGAACTTGGAGCAATGCTTGAAAAAGGTATTTTGGAACAAGCAGCTATACACAACATTGATATTACAATAAACCGCCTAAAAGGCGCTTTAACAGTATACTTTACTAAAGATAAAATCGAAGACTACGATGCTGCACAAAATACAGACGGTGAAATTTTCGGTAAATTCTTCAAACTAATGCTTCATGAAGGAATTAACTTAGCGCCATCTAAATATGAAGCATGGTTCTTAACAACAGAACATACAAAAGAAGACATTGAATACACGATTGAAGCTGTTGGCCGAGCGTTTGCTGCATTAAAATAAAGTGAAACTTCCATCAGTAGGGGTTCTTCATCCCCCGCTGATGGTTAACCGATTGGGCGCATGCCAGTAGTAATACCCTCACCACTTTTTGCATAACTTTAAGATGAGGGTATTACTCCCAAAAATAGAAGTATAACGCTCAACTACAGAACAGTGAATCTCTTTTCTGATCAATAATTAATATTAGTGAAATAAAAAACAGAGGTCCCCCTCTGTTTTTTTATTTTTACTATTTCATAAATTATGAATTGATAGTATAATTATTCATAATTATTTGTTTTTAGTCTTGAATAACAATTTATTATTTTAAAATATTAGGTGTCGCACACCTTTAATATTTTGACTATTCAAAATTAACATCAGAGGGGGCTTGACGGATGCTAAATAAAACAAATAAATGGACACCGTCTTTATTTCAAAATTATGCAAATGCAGAGCATGATGCGTGTGGAATCGTTTCCGTAATGGAAAAACGAAACCTTCCAACGAAAGAAAACATTAATCTTTGTATACAGTCGCTGGTGAAAATGAATCATCGTGCCGGATTTATTAATAATGAAGGTGACGGGATTGGAATTCATATTGATCTTCCAAAAACACTTTGGAAAGAAAAATTAACTCAAAATGGTTATAATCCAACATTAGTGGACCATCCTCACTTTATTGTTGGACATTTTTTTCTACACCAAAAAAGGGATACAAACTCCTTACAAAATTATATTCGTTCCTTGCTGCATAAAGAAAATCTAACTATCGTATTTGAAACTAGCACCGTAACAAACTCTGATGCACTCGGACCTATCGGCAAACAGGAAGAACCACTATTTTGGCAAATTGCTATTGTTCCGGAAAATCAACATGAAAAGATTGATCAATTATTATTCTCTCTAACGATAGAAATTGAAAAAAATGAAGCTGTTCATGTCGCGTCATTCAGTCAAGATTATGTTGTTTATAAAGTACTAGGAGCTGGCGATACGCTTGTATCATACTATGATGACCTGCGAAATCCACTTATCGCATCTACAATGACACTTGGGCATAACCGTTATTCTACTAACACATTATCTAACTTTTTCCGCGTTCAGCCATTTAGTATTCTTGGACATAATGGAGAAATTAACACAATTGCTAAGCTGCGCGATCAGGCTGAAATGATTGATGTACCACTTACAATTGGCGGCAGTGACTCTCAAGATTTAAACCGTACCCTAGAAACACTTCTCACTCATTACAACTACAGCTTATTCGAAGCAATGGATATATTATTTCCGCCAATTATTAATGAAATTAAATTATACAAGCTGCATATGCAAGACTTATATACGTATATACGTGAAGCCTGGGGACATTTTGCTCAAGGACCCGCTGGAATTATTTCACGACATAAAGATGAAGCAGTTTTTAGTGTAGACTCCCTTGGCTTACGACCAGTTTGGAAAATAGAGACAGAAAATTCTTATATTTTTTCATCTGAGCCAGGTGTTATTTCTCCATCAGAATATGTTGCAGAACCAAAATCACTTGCTCCTGGAGAAAAAATTGGGTTAAAGCGGAATGCACAAGGCGAGCTTATTTTATACGAATACGATGTATATCAAGAGGAAGTATATGCACGTATGAAACAGCGAATTGACTTTATCGACTATCGTTATCATCTACATCTTCCACCAACAGAAGAGCTAGATAACCTTGCTTCAATTACTGAAGTCAAAACAGAACAATACGCAGCCTTTGGCTGGGACCGCGAGCATATTCAGCTTCTCGAACAAATGGCTGAAAAAGGCGCTGAGCCAATCCGTTCTCTCGGACATGATGCTCCTCTTGCAGGACTCGATATAGGCAGAAGAAATATTGCTGACTTTATAAAGGAAAGCGTTGCTGTTGTAACAAATCCTGCTATTGATCGCGATCGAGAAATAGAGCACTTCTCTACACGTACAATTGTAGGAACACGCCCAAATCTGTATGCCACAGAAGAACAACCATTTGTTGTAGAACTTCCGAGCCCAATTGTCTTAGAAGGAGAACCCGGACAGCAAGCGGCAAAGTATTTAGAAACAGTAACATACGAACAACTCATCCGTATGTTTTCTCTGCATAGCACTGTCTATAAATTATCTGGAACATTTACAGCAGATGAAACTTTATATACTGCACTTAATCGACTAGGAGCAGAAGCTGTAACAGCAGTAAAAAAAGGAGCCTCTCTTCTCATACTTGACGATGCAAAGGCTCATCAAAACAACCAATTATGGATTGATCCGCACCTAGTCACAGCAAAAATCCATAACGAACTTGCAAAACATAAACTCCGTCGTGATTGTGCAATTGTCGTACGTTCTGGAGCACTTCGCTCTTTACACGATATTGTAACATTATATGGTTTAGGGGCAGACGTTATAAATCCATACCTTACCTTTGCAACAGTAAATGACGGAACAGAAAAGCCTATTCTAAATTTATATAACGCATTTAATAAAGGGCTTGAGAAAGTCATCTCAACACTTGGAATTCATGAATTACGAGGCTACGGTCGCCTCTTCTCTTCCATTGGTCTACACGAAGAGATTGCACGTATACTGGATATTACAAACTTTCTTGGATCTGATACATTAGCTTTTTCACTAGAAACATTAGCTGAAGATGCAAAAGCTCGGGCAATGGATTATACAAACGAAAAAGCAAAAATACGAAAAACGTTTCATCTATTCCCACGAATTTGGAAAGCGATTGGGGACATCGCAAAAGGGAATGCCTACGATGACTATCGTGAAAAGCTAGAAGAATTAGAAGAAAAAAATCCAACAACAATTCGTCATCTCATAAAAATAAAGGAAACAAATCATAAAGTTCCAATTGAACGCGTTTCAATTGCAATAAAAAATCATAGCCTACCATTTATTATTAGCTCGATGTCATTTGGCTCACAAAATGAAATTGCCTTCCGCGCTTATGCTGAAGCTGCCGACCGATTAAATATGATTAGTTTAAATGGTGAAGGCGGCGAAATTAAAGATATGATTGGCAAATATCCACATACACGTGGACAACAAGTTGCATCAGGACGTTTTGGCGTTAACGCTGAATTGCTCAATTCCTCTAATTTAATTGAAATAAAAATTGGGCAAGGAGCAAAACCGGGAGAAGGCGGACATTTACCAGGCTCAAAAGTAACGGCAAAAATTGCAGAAGCGCGAAATGCAACAATTGGTTCGGACTTAATCTCTCCTTCTAATAACCATGACATTTATTCGATTGAAGATTTAGCACAAATGATTACAGAAATTAAAACGGCTAATCAACATGCAAAAGTTGCTGTTAAAGTTCCTGTTGTCCCTAATATTGGAACCATTGCGGTAGGCATCGCTAAAGCTGGTGCTGATTTTATTAACATTAGCGGTTTCGACGGCGGGACAGGTGCAGCTCGTATTCATGCCTTGCAACACGTTGGTCTTCCTGTTGAAATTGGTGTAAAAGCTGCTCATAATGCTCTATCAGAAGCTGGGATGAGACATCATGTAGAAATTTGGGCTGACGGTGGTATCCGCAGTGCTGCAGATGCGTTAAAAATAATGCTTCTTGGTGCAAATCGCATTGGCTTTGGTACACTTTCTATGATTGCCATCGGTTGTACGACATGCCGCGGCTGTCATTTAGATACATGTCATGTCGGAATTGCAACGCAAATTGAATCAGAAGCGCAAGCGAAAGAACATGGTCTGCGCCGCTTTGTGCCACGAGATTTTGAAAGTGCTGTAAAAGGATTATTGAATTTATTCACAGCATTTGGAACAGAACTAAAGCGATTAACAGGACAGCTCGGTCATGTAAACTTACAAGAAATTGTCGGACGTTCCGACTTATTAGAACAAGCACACGGCCAGCATTTGCTAAATTTACATTACCTATTACAAACATTAGAAGATGTCACGTACGATGCTCCGCAAACAACATCACAACAAAAGTGTAGTGAGGCTAATTATGCCATTGAATCAAAAGAACTTGTTAGTATTGGTGTCGATCAGCGCGTAATGGGCGGCATGGAATCTTGCTACCGCGTGCGCAGTAAATTATATGAAAATCATGTATTAGAGCCAATCACATTAAAATACACAAATGGTTCCGTTCCAGGAAATGGTTTAGGTGCCTATAATAGCGAAAATCTGTTCATTCATGTCAATGGCGGCGCGCAAGACGGCATCGGAAAAACAGCTTTCGGAGGCGGTATTTACATTACAAAAACAAAAGGAAAAGACAGTAAATACTATAACGGTTCTGTTGGAAAAGGATTCGGATACGGAGCACAAAAAGGATCATTATATGTACAAGGAAATGCTGATGCTAGAGCTGGAATTCGTCTATCAGGTGCTGATATGATTATTGGCGGAAGAATGACAACATCACTTCCGAAAGAAGAACATGGAAATATCGGTGTTCACGCTAATATAAAAGGATTTGCTTTTGAATACATGACAAATGGTCGCGCGCTCGTCCTTGGTGACCCTGGTCCATGGATTTGTGCTGGAATGACAGGCGGAGTTGTATACTTACGTCATCAGCCTAATCTTGGATTAACAGAGCAAGCACTAGAGCGACGAATTGCAAAAGGTGCTAACGTTACGCTTCGTCCACTCAGTAAAACAGGAGAATCTGATGTAAACGAACTATTATCGGACTATCTCCGCGTGCTAAAGGAACATGAACAATATGAAGAAGTTGCTCTTCTTTCACCTTTGCTAATAGATCTGGATTCTCATTTCTACGAAGTAATTCCAGCAAAAGAGCAAGCAGATCCGTCTGTTTCAACAGAGTAAAATAAAAGAATAACAGCTTTCTCATTGACGACTTATGTTTCTCATAGTAAGCTATAACAAATTAAAAAAACCTGCTGAAATTCAGCAGGTTTTTTCATTAAAATATTACTTGCTAACATAAGTTAATGAATGTATAGTATCATGTTGTACATTCATTATGACAAGAAAGAAAGGATATAAAAAAGAGTATGAAACTTGGTGCTCGCGTTTTAAAAACGGGTATTGCCATTACATTAGCTTTATTTGCATGTTTATTGCTTGGATTACCAAGCCCTGTATTCGCTGGGATCTCAGCAATTTTTGCTGTACAGCCCTCTGTGTACCGCTCGTATTTAACGGCTCTAGAACAAATTCAAGCAAATGTAATTGGGGCAATTTTTGCCATTGTCTTTGTGTTTGCCTTTGGAAATAACCCTTTTATTATTGGGTTAACATGTATATTAGTTATTGCACTTACTTTAAAACTACATTTAGAAAATACAATTTCCATTGCCCTTGTAACTGTTATTGCCATTATGGAATATCAAGGTGCAAATTTCTTTGACTTTGCCCTATTACGCTTTGCAACAATTATGGTTGGGATTATCGCAGCATCTCTAGTAAATTTAATATTTATGCCGCCAAAATACGAAACAAAACTCTATCATAAAATCGTGGATAATACAGAAGAAGTCGTAAAATGGATTCGTATGAGCAGCAGGCAAGCATCTGATTTCACAACATTGAAAACAGATATTGACCATATGAAAGAAAAAATGATTCGTCTAAATCATTATTACTTACTGTATAAGGAAGAAAGAAGCTATACGAAAAAAGTGCAATTTGCTAAAATTCGTAAGTTAGTTTTATTTAGACAAATGTTAACGGCAACTAATCGTGCTTTGAGTACATTAAAAGCATTACATCGAACAGAAAACGAATTACGTTATATGCCAGAATCATTTCAAGAATCGATTCAAAATGAACTTGATTCGTTAACACATTATCATGAGCAAGTATTGCTGAAATTTATTGGGAAAGCAAAGAAACAACAATCTGTTGAATTTCTTGACGAAGTTTCTATTGGTAAACAACAACTAATTGACATATTTATGAACTACCAAAATAAAGAAGATGAAGAAAGTTATAAAATATGGCTTCACCTGTTCACTCTCGTTTCAGCTATTATTAATTATAGCGAAGAAGTAGAGCATCTAGATTTACTTGTAGACAGCTTCTATACGTATCATAAGCCAGAAGACGAACTGAAAATTCATGATAAACAAGAAGATGAATAAAAAACGACCCTTTCACCATTACGAAGGGGTCGTTTCTTTTATATGTTGAATTTGATATAAATTATAATAATGACCACGCTTTTGCATTAATTGCTGATGAGAACCCTTTTCTTTTATCTCACCGTCTTCTAAATAAATAATTGTATCTACATGTGTAATTGTCGATAATCTATGCGCAATAATAATAGTGGTTCGATCAGCAGCTAGCGTTTGCAGTGCTTCTTGAATATAGCGTTCATTTTCTAAATCTAACGCAGATGTAGCCTCGTCTAAAATAAGCAGTGAGGGATTTTTTAAAAATACACGTGCAATTGCAATGCGTTGTCTTTGCCCACCTGACAATTTCACACCTCTTTCCCCGACCACCGTTTCATATCTATCAGGCAAACTCATAATAAAGTCATGAATATGTGCAGCTTTAGCTGCTTCTACTACCTCTTCTTCTGTCGCCTCAGGTCTTCCATATAAAATATTCGCCCCAACCGTATCGCTAAATAAAATGTTATCTTGCAAAACAAGACCAATATGACCACGTAAATTACGCACATCGTAATTTCTAACATCAATCTCATCTACATAAATCGATCCTTTAGAAACATCATAAAAACGAGGAATTAAACTTGCAAGCGAAGACTTTCCACCCCCGCTTAAACCAACAAGCGCTACTTTTTCACCTGGTGAAATAGATAAAGAAATATTTCGGAGCACATCTTGTTCATGTTCATTGTAGCGAAATGAAACATCTTCAAATACAACCTCACCTCGAAGTGACTTCTTTGTAATAGCATCTGGACGGTCTACAATATCGTACTCTTCATCTAATAATTCAAAAACACGGTCCATGGAGGCAAAAGATTGCGTAAGTGTGGTTGAAGAGTTTACAAGACGGCGCAATGGACTATATAGACTATCCATATATCCAACAAAAGCTACCATTGTACCGAGCGTTAACGATCCATGAATGACTTCATAAGCAGCAAAAGCTATTACGATTAAAGGACCAAGATCCGTTAATGTGTTTACAGTAGAAAATGTCCTCGCTGTCCAGCTCGTATGTGTTAACGCCTTCGTTAAGAATTTGCTGTTCTTCTCTTGAAATTGCTCTTTTTCATACTCCTCTAACGCAAAGCTGCGTGTCACTTGCATGCCTTGAATACGCTCATGTAAATACCCTTGCATCGTCGCCAGCGCTTGTGAACGCTCACGTGTTAATGTTCGAAGACGACTGAAGAAGTATTTAACTGCAACTACATAAACAGGTAATACGAGTAAGGAAACAAGTGTTAGTTTCACATTCATCGAAAACATAACCGCAATTGCAATAAAAATTGTTGCTGTATCAAGCCAAACATTCATTAATCCAGTAATAACAAAATCTTTTGTCTGTTCAACATCATTAATTACACGAGAAATAATTTCACCGGTCTTCGTATTAGAGTAATAACGTAAGCTTAATTTTTGTAAGTGTGCGAAAATATATTTTCTCAAATCATACAACACTGCATTTCCAATGCGCTGTGCAAAATATTGACGATAATATTCAATCGGAGGCCGTAGCACCGCAAAAATAAACAACGCAATCCCAATGGCCGTAAATAATTGAGTTGTTTTCTGTTCGAGTGAGCTTCCTCCTTGAATAATATCATCAATAATATACTTTAATAACCAAGGCATAATAAGCGGAATACCAAATTTAATGAGACCTATTACAATTGTAACCGTAATGAGCCACCGATACGGCTTTACAAATTGTAGATACCGTTTTATTCCTTTCATGCCACTCCCCCAATCATGTTCTAACAAGACAAAACCTGCAGGATGCCCTAGCAGGTTTTTCTCTAGTCTCTATACATTAAATATCGTTCATACCACATATCAATAAAATCAGGAGCAAATGGGCCCTTTCGTTGATGAATCCATTGTGTTAAATACTCAACATTTCTTTTTAATATAGTGTCAATTACAGCTGGATAGTTCATAAGCTCACGATGTTTTTCATACTCATCTTCATCTAACAATGTATACGTCATATCAGGATACACTTTAATGTCTAAATCATAGTCAATATACTTTAATGCTTCATAATCGTAGGCAAATGGCGAACTTAAATTACAATAGTAGTACACACCTTCCTGCCTCAGCATTCCAATAATATTAAACCAATAATTCGAATGAAAATAACAAATAGCTGGCTCGCGAGTAATCCACGTTCTTCCATCCGCTTCTGTTACCATCGTTCGATCATTTGCTCCAATAACAAAACTTTGTGTCCCTTTTAAAACCGTTGTCTCTTCCCACATTCTATGAATGGAACCGTTATGTTTATAACTATGTATTTGTATTTTTTCTCCTTCTTTGGGAAATCCCATACTTTCTCCCTTCTTTCGCCGTGAACGCTCTTCTAAAGTTGTTATTTGGTATACCGTTCATTTTTACTCTTGTCCCAAAACATATTGAGCCGAATTCACTTTTCTTCTTATTATAACGGTTCTGTCGAAATTTTAAAACAAAAGAGCCGATTTACAAAATCGTCTCTTAGTTCGAAAGCATTTTCTCATTTTCAAAGGAATGAATCACTGCTGCTGTTTGCTGTTCAAATTTCTCCTGTAAATCTTTTAATGTTTTTTCTGTCTTTTGGATTTCTTGACGAATAAAATGGAGCTCTTTCGCATCTTGCTGATTCATTTCAAGGTGTTGGTATTTTTCTAAATGAACTTGTAACTTTAACAATTCGTCCATCGTCCTCAATTGTTCTTCAACCAGTTCATCAAACGATCTCATTCCATACCTCCTTAAAAATACTATTACATAGTTTCGAAGAAAAACGTTCCTTCTCCTTTGACTATATTTGTTGACTTATTAGAAGTTATGTCGGCTCTCACAAATAAAGTGAAACTTCCATCAATGGGGGTTTTCTTTATCCCCCACCTAGCTTCTTCACTTTTCTCTGAATCTTGAGGCTGGGGGTCTTACTGTCCGCGAATAGCGGGATAAAGTGAAACTCCCTTTTGGGAGCTTTTTTTC
>NZ_NTTM01000007.1:0-41524 GCF_002560985.1 Bacillus sp. AFS018417 | reverse complement strand
TCATCTACCTTCTTCGCTTTTCCCAGAATCTTGAGGTGGGGTCTTACTGTCCGTTAATGCGGGATAACAAAGAAAAAACACTCCTCTTACATTAAAGGAGTGTTTTTTTCTTTGTTATTAAGATTGTGATTTTTTTGCTGCTGATTTTGCGTTTTGTTGTTTTACCGCTTGTACATTCGTTTCTGTTGCAAACTCTGTACCATAGCTAGCAGCTGCACTTTGAGCAGCGCTAGCAGCGCCAGAAGCTTGTGATTTCTTAGCTTCTGCTTGTGCGTTTTGTTGTCTTACTGCTTGTACATTTGTTTCTGTTGCAAATTCTGTGCCATAGCTAGCGCTTTGTTGTTTTGCGCTTTGAATGCTAGCACCAGAAGTTGTTTTTCCAAAACCTTGTTGTTTTTTGTTCATCTTTCTCACCTCCACAACAAATAATGTAACCATCCTTCACTGAACATATCCGTTAAAAATGTGAAAAGAAAAATATTTTTTTACGTATACAGACAAAAACGTTCATTCAAACTAACTATGATGGAGGTGTAAATATATGTATGTTGGACGTGATATGACAGAATTATCAATGACTCCAAGAAATCAATGGAAAAAAGATGAACTCGCTCATTTTCATCATTCTCTGCAGCAAATAATGCCTTATTTAAATGTAGAAGGCCAAACTATTTACAAAGAAATTGTAAAAGAAATTGAAGCACGCGGTGGTTTACAGCGGCAATAAGCTGATTAGACACATGGTATAAAGTGAAACTTCCATCAGTGGGGGTTTTCTTCATTCCCCACTGATGGAAAGCTCTCACCAATCGGGCGCATGCCAGCAGTTATCCCCCACCTCTCTTCTGTAGAAAAGCGGAAGCGGCTCGCCCAGAATCGCAGGACGTTGGAGCACCCGACAGAGAGGCGCTTTTTGCCTCGTCCGAGGGGGCGAAACGACCGGAGATTCTAGCCGCTAGAGCTGGACAACGCTTTTCTCTGCATCTTGAGGTGAGGGTCTTACTGCCCGCGAATAGCGGGACAAAAATATCCTATGATTAAAAACCCCAGCCGCTACGGCTGGAGTTTTTTCACACACTCTTCAAAAATTGTTCGATGCGATTTAGAAATTGGTAACTGTTCAAATTCCTGAACCGTTATCACCTTTAAAATATCTGTTTCAACAATTGAATTTGTTACTGTACCATAAAATACAAATATATCCCACGTTCTATGCGTAAATGTATGCTGAACATTCATTGCATAATCATCAATAGAAACAGAAAGAGAAAACTTCTCTTTCATATAATCTGTCAATTGCTGTTTGTGGTTACGAATTCCTTCTCCAATTTCTACGTTAGGAAATTCCCACATGTTAGCAAGTAGCCCTGTGCTTCCTCTTTTATTAATGACATATTTACCGTCTTCTGTACGCAATACACCGGCAACGATTGGAACCATTTTCGGTGCTTTCGCCTTACTTTTCACAGGCAATTCCTTTTGTACTCCTTCTGCAAACGCGCGGCAGTGTTCTCTAACAGGACATAGAAGACAAGATGGATTTTTAGGAACACAAATAAGTGCACCTAATTCCATCAATCCTTGGTTAAAATAAGATGGATTTTCTTTTGAAATGATTTCACGAACAATATCTTCAAATAATTTACGTGTCTTTGGTTTAGCGATATCATCCCAAATCGATAAAATTCGTGATAATACACGCATCACATTTCCATCAACAGCCGGCTCTGGAATTCCGTAAGCGATACTTAAAATTGCTCCTTTTGTATACGGACCTACACCTTTTAACTTTTCAATTTGTTTTACATCGCTTGGAACTTTTCCACCATATTGCGCTTTTACTTCTTTGACTGCAGCGTGTAAATTACGTGCTCTCGAGTAATAACCAAGTCCTTCCCACGCTTTTAACACCTCTTCATCCTCAGCATCAGCTAACGCTTCTAGCGTTGGAAACTTTCCCATGAAGTTTGCGTAATATGGTTTTACAGCTTCAACTCGTGTTTGCTGAAGCATAATTTCTGAAACCCAAACACGATATGGATCTTTATTGATGCGCCATGGTAAATCACGCTGCTCTGTTTCGAACCAACTGATTAAATCATGTTGGAAATTTTCTATATTAAAATCATCTAGTATCTCAAGCTTCAAACTTGATCCCCCTCATTTTTTGCATATACGTACTATTATAAAGAATTTAGGAGAAAATTTAAGTAAGATAGTGTAAGAAATAAAAGGTAAATGCCTTGTGATATGAAATAAAAAGAGTTACATTAATAAAAAACGGAGGTGGTTTTCATGGACACAGCCACTCATCTTGTCATGGGCGTTACATTAGGAAGCTTAGCCACACTAGATCCAGCAATCAGTCAAAGCGATTTTGGACCGCAAGCTGTGATGCTTGCCGCAATTGCCGGTTCGAATATACCTGATATTGATACTGTTTTAAAACTGCGCAACAATGCGAAATATATTCGAAATCACCGCGGGATTACTCACTCTATCCCAGCTGTTATGCTTTGGTCATTTCTTGTTAGCGGGATTACCTTTGCAATATTTCAAGGAACCCCTTATTTCCATCTTCTTTTATGGTCATTTATTGCTGTTTTTCTTCATGTTTTTGTTGATATTTTTAATGCCTACGGTACACAAGCGCTGCGGCCCTTTACTAAGAAATGGGTGGCACTAGGCGTCATTAATACATTTGATGCAGTTATTTTCTTCATTCATTTATTAGCGATTGCATGTATACTTGTCGGTGCAAATAAAGGTTATGCAGGAGTAGCTGCTTATATATTAATGACCATTTATTATATTGGCCGAATTATAATGCGTCAAAATGTAAAAAGTGTCGTAAATAAACGGTTCCGTGATGTTGAACAAGTCATTATTTCGCCGTCATACCGCTTTTATCATTACCGCTTAGCTATTGTGACAAAAGATCATTACTTTGTTGCTCATTGGCATCGCGGTCATATTATGGTTCATGATAAATTCGAGCGCATTCCATTACCTAATAATGATGTCATTCGTGCCGCTCAAAAAGATGAAAACATTTCAGCATTCTTATCGTTTTCTCCTGTCTATCGCTGGGACATTTTTGAATACAACGATCATTATGAAGTTCGATTTATTGATCTGCGCTATCGCAGCAAAGGTTATTATCCATTTGTTGCAATTGTTCGGCTTAATAAAGAGCTCGATATTATGAGTTCATACACAGGATGGATTTTCAGTGAAGAAAAACTACGAAAAAAATTAGAATTAATTCCCCATTAAAAAAACGACCTCAATTGGTCGTTTTTTTAATGTTTTAAATGATTTTCTTGATTAATTAAATGACTATACTTTGGATTATTCGTTTGAATTTCATGCAAACGCGCCCCTTGGTTATTAATCCATGCTCGTACAACTTTCTCTGTCATTTCAATCCCTTGATACGTTCCTGTTTTTGCATATGTCGCTCCAAAATCCTCCCATAACAACTCAACCCAAGTACGCGCCTGAGAATAAGAAAGGGTAGCATTTTTTTCAAGAAGTTCTTTCGTTAATTTTTCAAAAATATCGTTCATTTTATGTCTCCTTTAGTCAATTTATCCATTTTACGTTATAGAATATTTTCTCTCACATTGCACATTCTATAAGTGATACTTTTTGTATCAATTTGTAGCGAGGGGGAGTTCCTCTTGGGCAAACAATCTGAAATTTGGTCTGAAGCTAGAAATAACAATAAGTTAGACGGTCCGCCAAAAGCACAAGCACGTTTTGCTTCGAAACGACCTAACGGCACTATTAATACGCATCCGCAAGAACGAATGCATGCCGCTAATCGAGAAGAAGAAGCATAACAAATGTTTATCGATAACTATACGAGGTGATAAGATGAGTTACCGCGATCATTTAGACCATCGTTCCGAGTTATTCAACCCTACATGGGCGCGTCGAAAACATGCAAAAGCACAGGTGAATGGACAAACGCAGCAAAATCAATCTCTTATTATTTTGGCAAATGAGATGAGAAAACGCCAAACTTGATTGCCTATCTCCTGTAACAACTACGAAAAGTGAAAACCAGAGCAGCCAAGGCTCTCTGGTTTTTATTTCTTTTGCAATAGCGAAATAGGAATACCAATTCCCTCTGTTTCATTTTGTTTATGGCCCCAAGCAAATACTCCATTAAAATACGTAATCGTAAAAGATACCCCTGGCTCTTCTGTAAGTTCATATGTTTCACCAATCTTAAATGCATCGATATCTGTCATATAAGCACGAGCCATTGCAATTTTCCTCATTAATACGTCAAATTCATTTACAATACCAAGTTGCTCTGCCTTCACTGCCTGTTCTTTTAAAATGCCAATTTCTTCTCTTAACTCATGTGGTGTCATCTCGCTATAGCGCTTTGGCATATTTCTCATATTTTCCCTCATCCCTCTTCACGTTTCATTTGAATAAGCACTTCTATTTCATCAATCGAAAAACCCTTTCGATATAACGCTTGCTTCATCTTATTTTCATACGTCCAGCCATCATATTTCTTGTATTTTTCATGATATTTATTACCATGATATATAAGGGCTTCTTCTTGTTGCTTATCATCCTTTTCATCCTGTAATTCTTCTAAACAAATTTGAATGATATCACGCCCATACCCTTTGCGCACTAGCATCTCTTCTAATTTTTGTTTCATTTGCAGAAAAGAATGTTTTTGATAAGATCTTTTCTTTTTTTCTATAAGTCCAAGACCATTTTCAATTTGTTTCTCTTGTGGATACTCCTGTAAACTATGAGTAATAATTATATCCGAAACACCCTTACTTAACAGTTCACGTCTAATAACAATCGGTCCTTTTTGGCTCACATTGCTATGAGTACGTACATATGCAATTGCATACTCTTTATCATTAATATAACGGTCATGCAATAGTTTTAAAATGACTTCAGAGATGATGGCTTGTCCAATTTCTTTTTTCCGTAATTGCTCTTCTACTTCTTGTTTCGTTCTCATTTGATGCGATAAATAAGTAATGGCGTATAAATACGCTTTTTGCACTTCTTCATCGTATAAAATATTTGCTAATTCAACATCATCAAATTCTAGGCCTTTTTGAAGCCCGTGTTTAATTAAGGTCACTTGATCTACACTGAAACCATATTCTTCTCCTTGACCTTTATCAACATAAATATTAAATCTTTCTTTTATTCGTTTTTGTACTTCTATTTTTGTAATGACAGCCATAAATTTCACCCCTACATTATTTTAACATATATGAAACAAATTTGAGTTTCTTGAATATACATAATGAGGAGGGATTTCTCTTGGAAATTGCTATTTCTGGAGGAACAGGTTTTATTGGAAAAGCACTCACTTTATATTTAGCAAGCAACGGACATACCGTATACATTTTGACACGTCAACTGAGAGAAAATCTTTCACCTTCAAATATTCGATATATAAAATGGGACGCTAATGCTGTGAAATTCCCCCTTTCTTCCATTGATGTTGTTATTAATCTTGCCGGGGAATCTATTAACAATGGACGTTGGACTATGAAACAGAAGGAAAGAATCGTCAATAGTCGCTTACAAACGACAAAAGGATTAATTAAGCAACTACAAACGTTGTCCCAATATCCACATACGTTTATAAATGCAAGTGCAATCGGCTATTATGGTACATCAGAAACAGAAACATTTACAGAAGAACACCTAAAGTCAGGTAATGATTTTTTAGCTACTACAGTAAAGTTATGGGAAGAAGAAGCAAGCAAAGCTGCTGCACTCGGTATTCGCACTGTCTATACACGCTTTGGTGTTGTTCTTGGAAAAGATGGAGGAGCACTACCGAAAATGTTACTTCCATATCAATTGTTTATTGGAGGAACCATTGGCTCAGGCAACCAATTGCTTTCTTGGGTTCATCTTGAAGATGTTGTTCGAATGATTGATTTTGCTATTCATACAAAAGAAGTGAACGGTGCATTAAATGTTACAGCTCCTCACCCTGTAACAATGGAAGAATTCGGAAGAACAATCGCAAAAGTGATGCATAGACCACATTGGTTACCGATGCCCGCCTTCGCACTCAAAACCCTTCTCGGTGAAATGAGCATCCTTATTTTACAAGGACAAAATGTATTACCTCACAAGGCGATACAACATGGGTATACACATTCTTATGGTACTTTAGAACATGCGCTTCAAAATATTGTATCGTACTAATAATTTCTAAAATTCCTCAAGAGAAAAAACTCGTATGTAGAATAAAGAGGTTAATATGAAAATATTATTTAAACAAGCCACTGTTTACCCTATTACATCACCTAAATTACAAGGTGATGTATTAGTAGAAAACAACAAGATTGCTGCATTAGAACGATTTATTGAATCTAGCGAAGATATGACCGTTATTGATGCACGTGGTCTTCATCTTCTTCCAGGCTTTATCGACGTGCATACACATCTTGGCTTATATGATGAAGGAACTGGATGGGCTGGAAATGATGCAAATGAAACAGCCGAAATGCTAACTCCTCATATTCGCTCTTTAGATGGTATTCATCCTTTGGATATGGCTTTTCAAGATGCTGTACAAAGCGGTATCACAACCGTACATGTTATGCCTGGAAGTCAAAATATAATTGGCGGAACAACATGCGTCATAAAAACAGCAGGGAATAGTATTGATCATATGGTCATTCAAGAGCCCGCAGGTCTGAAAATTGCGTTTGGAGAAAACCCAAAAGGAATGCATAGTAATGGAAACAAAGAATCCATTACCCGCATGGGAATTATGGGGATGCTGCGCGAAGCTTTTTATGAAGCAAAGTATTATGGGAATGATGCGGACTTTCGAATGATTCCTATCTTGCAAGCGCTCCGCCGTGAAATTCCTGTACGCGCCCACGCCCACCGTGCAGATGATATTCTTTCTGCTCTTCGCTTTGCAAAAGAATTTAATCTTGATTTACGTATTGAACATTGTACGGAAGGTCATCTTGTTACTGATAAATTAGCAAACCACGATTTAAAAGTATCTGTCGGTCCAACATTAACACGTCGTTCAAAAATTGAATTAAAAAACAAATCTTGGCAAACATATCATGCCTTATCGAATCAGGGAATTGAAGTCTCAATTACGACAGATCACCCCTATACACCAATTCAGTATTTAAATATTTGCGCGGCTATCGCTGTTCGAGAAGGATTAGATGAACATAAAGCTCTAGAAGGAATTACGATTATACCTGCTCGCAACTTACGTTTAGAAAAGAAAATTGGTAGTATCGAGCCTAGGAAAGACGCTGATCTTGTCCTATGGACTCATCATCCTTTTCACTATTTAGCCAAGCCTGTATTAACGATGATAGACGGAAAAATTATCCACACAAAAAATTCATAAAAACTAGTTTATTTTTTTGACTAGATGAAGTATTATACGATTATAAACTGAATGAAACCATGATCAATTTGTGTCGTGTTGAGTAATTTCAAATTGATGAATGGGGAAGGCAAATGGTGCGCCACCAGCATTATAGACTGGTTCTAGTGGGTTCGATTCCCACCCCGAAATTTTTTTAAGTTTGATATAAAAATTTCGAGGGTGGGGTGTTTTTTGTCGTCATGCTGCCCTCTTTTTTGGAGGAGATAGTATGTTAAAAAAACGTGACCTACATGACAGCCACGTTCTATATGATTTGATGATTCACCCTGATGTCTTCCCCTTTGTGCGTCAGAAGGCATCTTCTTATGAAGAATTTTTGTTTCTAACAAAACAAACAATTGAAGCTGAAGAGCGCGGAGAACTAATTTCACGCACAATTGTTGATGAATGGGGAAACCCTATTGGAACAATAACTTTATTTGATGTGCAAGAAAAAGCAGGTTTTCTTGGCACTTGGCTTGGCAAACCGTATCATGGAAATGGTTATAATAAACCAGCAAAAGATGCTTTCTTTAGTGAACTTTTCTATGAATTAGATATTGAGACTATTTTCATGCGAATTCGCAAATTAAATACTCGCTCTATTAAAGCTGCAGAAAAATTGCCATACGTTAATCTAGCAAATGAAACAAGAAAATGTGTATATGATCAAATTAACGCAAATGGTGAAGTATATAACTTATATGAAATTCCAAAAGATCAATACACACTACACACAATGCGCGAAGCAACATTCCAAGACGCTCATCATTTAAAAGAAGCATAATATATGTATATCTCCCTCTGTCATTGGTAACGATAGGTAATGACTTTATGACACGAGGTGAACTGTAATGGATAAGAAAAAACGTGAAAAATCAAGAAATACATTATCTAGCACACAAGAAGTTCTCTATCAACGTGAATTTAAAAGAGCAGATCGTGCAGCTGGATATAAACCAAAAGGAATTTATTAACATAAAGCTACCTCTTGTTCAGAAGAGGTAGCTTTTTTTGTGGAAAACTTTATCCACAAAATCACTAGAATTGTGTATAAATTCTAATATCTTTTGTATAAAAGAGGAATTTAATCACAGTTATCCTGTTTACTTTGTGGATATATTTACTAAAAATTGTGGATATTGTGGATAGTTTTGTTAATATTTAAAGTTTACTGTATATTGTAAGCGGATTCTTTTGTGGATAAAGTGAAATTTACATTCGCCCTCCTTATTTTCTCAAAATCCTGACGAAAATATCTATCCTCGTAAGTAGTGAGATGCAACCAAATGCTGGATTAGAATAAAGTTTGATTAAAAGTTACACACACATTGATTTTAATATAAAGAAAAAGACCCCGTTTTGAACAAAGTTTGATCAAAACGAGGTCACTTTTTTAATATTGATAGGTTTATTTTTATAAAAAAATTGATCATTTGGTCTGCTAATTTCAACAAACTTATGAGTATGTAAATGATAGCAAACCACGTTAGTAAGAATTCCACTAACATCCGGCAACTTATCTCTTTCGAAAGTGAGAATATTAAATGTGGATAATACAAATATGTTCAAGCTCCGTGAATTTCTTACATTAAGTCCCTATTGATCTCTGTTCAATTGAAAAACATCTTGATTGATCATTTGATGAAAGTATCTATCCATTTCTTCTGCTGAAACGCTTTTTCTATTTTGTAGCCACCATGTACTTAACGTTGTAATTACACCTGAATAGAATTCGATAATTAACTCATTTGGTATTGTATGGCTTTTACAAATTCGATTTAATTCTTGATTCTCCTGTTTCTTCATTTCACGGGTTTGATAATGTATAAAGTTATTAAATTGTTCATCACCCATTTGCGACTCTAATATTTTACCAATCTCTTCATGATGTAAGAATTGCTCCATCACTTGAAATGGTTTAGTTAATCGATCTAAAAGTGTTATGGCATAATCTTCCTTTTGATATTATTTAAATCCAAATGCCAATAACGCATCTTTATCTTCAAAATGTTTATAAAATGTTGTTCGATGTACCATCGCACGATCACAGATTTGGTTGATGGTAATGGAACTATATTTCTGCTTTGATTGCGTCATTAATTCAAATAAAGACTCCCATAATAATTTATGTGTACGTCTAACACGTAAATCCAGCTGTTCCTCATTATTTTTCATCTACACTTCTCCTTTTCTGTAGATTAATTATACAACTTGTGAAATTTGATTCTCCCTTTTTAATCTACATGTGTATATGATATTGCGTATACTCATTAGTATACAAGTGTATTAAAAACAATCAATGCAGGAGGTGACCTAAGGGGAGTATGCTTCTAGGCCAGACGGATTAGGTAGTCAAATTTTGTTCTATTGTACTCTGATTAAACATGGAGGGATTTATATGGAAAATACAGTCATTTCAACTTCTGAAATTAAGGGTTTTAAAACTAAATCCGAAGAATTTGCTCCATTTTCTTGGTATAAAAAAATGCTGACGGAACATCCGATTTACTATCATGCAGACACGAACACTTGGAATGTTTTCAAATATGAAGACGTTAAGCGAGTTCTTACAGACTATGAACTATTTTCAAGTAAACGCCACCGTTCTATTTCTCAGATTGGAGCAGACACAGAGGAAGGGAGCGTCCCAGATCGCTTAAAGATTAATGAAACGGATCCACCGGAACATCGTAAATCACGTTCTCTGCTTTCGGCTGCTTTCACCCCTAGAAGTCTCAAAACTTGGGAGCCGCGTATTGAACAGATTATTAACGATTTGATTGCCGAAATGGGGGATAAGTCGGAGATCGACATTGTCAAAGATTTTACAACCCCCCTTCCGATCATAGTAATGGCCGATTTGCTTGGGGTTCCGCATAAAGACAAGCTGCTGTTTAAGAAATGGGTCGATATATTGTTCATGCCGTTCAATAGTGAAAATGCCGAGGAAGTGGGTCAACAAAAAGCGAAAGCAGCGATGGAGTACTTTAATTATCTGTATCCGATCGTTGTGGAAAAAAGAAAGCAGCTTTCAGACGACATTCTTTCTGATTTGATTCAAGTTGAAATCGAAGGAGAAAAGTTTACGGATGAAGAAGTTGTTCGTGTGACTATGTTTCTTCTTGCGGCGGGTGTTGAAACAACAAGTCTTTTGTTGGCTAATTCATTCTACGCATTGCTATATGATGCTCCTAAACTTTACGAAGAATTAAGAAGCAATATAAACCTCGTACCTAATTTTGTTGAGGAGATGCTGCGTTACCGTTTCCACGTTATTGTATTGGACCGTGAAGTGAAAGTAGATAACAATGTTCTAGGCGTTGAGTTGAAGAAAGGTGATTTGGTGATCACTTGGAATAGCGCGGCAAACTTTGATGAGGATGTATTCGAAGATCCATTTGCTGTGAATATTCACCGAAAAAATAACAACCGGCATCAAACGTTTGGCAATGGACCGCATTTCTGTCTCGGTGCGCCACTAGCAAGATTGGAAGCTAACAAAGCGTTCAAAATTTTTATGGAAACATTTTCTCGCATTGAATCGGTTCCAGGCTTCAATTTGGAGGCAAGTTTACAGACCTCCGCCGCTGGCCAGGCCTTATCCAGCTTACCGCTGAAGGTTCACCGTTAGGCCAAGTTGGCCGGTAAATTGGGGTGTCCCAAAAGTCATCAAAAATGACGGAGGGACGCCCTTTCTTCGTTTTGAAAATGATCTCTAATCTTCTATTTCAAATCCAAAAACATCTTGATTGATCATTTGATGGAAGTATCGATCCATTTCTCCTGCCGAAACAGTGCTTTTATTTTTTAACCACCAAGCAGTTAGAGTTGTAATTACACCCGAATAGAATTCGATAATTAACTCATTTGGTATCGTATGATTTTTACAAAGTCGACTTAGTTCTTGATTCTCCTGTTTCTTCATTTCCCGAGTTTGATAATGCATAAAGCTAATAAATTGTTCATCATCCATTTGTGACTCTAATATTTTACCAATCTCTTCATGATGTAAGAATTGCTCCATCATTTGAAATGGCTTAGTTAATCGATCTAAAAGTGGGATGGTAAAATCTTCCCCTTGATATTGTTTAAGTCCAAATGCCAATAACGCGTCTTTATCTTCAAAATGTTTATAAAATGTTGTTCGATGCACCATCGCACGATCACAGATTTGGTTGATGGTAATGGAACTATATTTCTGCTTCGATTGCGTCATTAATTCAAATAAAGACTCCCACAATAATTTATGTGTACGTCTAATACGTAAATCCAGCTGCCCCTCATTACTATTCATCTACACTTCTCCTTTTCTGTAGATTAATTATACAACTATTGAAAATTGATTCTCCCTATTTTTAATCTACACGTGTATATTATATTACACGTGATCTTTTAGATACAAATGTAGCAAAAAGAGAGAGACAAAAAATAGGAGGAAAATCGATAAATGAATATGACAGCCACGAGTTCCACAAGTAGCAAAATTGATACTTCTAATATTAGACATACACCTATTTTAATTGCATTAATTTTAGGTGCAATGGTCGCATTATTAAACGAGACATTACTTGGTAATGCTTTAACCGTATTAATGAAAGATTTTGATGTAACAGCTTCAACAATTCAATGGCTTTCTACATCCTACATGTTAGTTGTTGGGGTTTTAGTACCAATTACAGCTTTACTTCAACAATGGCTTACAACAAGACAAATGTTCTTAAGCGCCATGGTAACATTTTTAGTCGGTACATTGATTGCTGGGTTCGCACCGACATTTGCCGTTTTATTAATCGGCCGTATTGTCCAAGCAATCGCGACTGGGTTAATTTCACCATTACTAATGAATACAATTTTAATTATTTGTCCACCTGAAAAACGCGGTGCCACAATGGGCTTAATAGCACTTGTTATGATGTCTGCTCCAGCAATTGGTCCTACTTTATCTGGACTTATTGTCGATTCGCTTAATTGGCGCTGGTTATTCTACATTGTTATTCCTATCGTAATCATTTCCATTTTAATTGGAATGAAGTATATTCAAAATGTCACAGAATTAACACGACCAAAAATTGATTATTTATCCATTCTTTTATCAACATTAGGTTTCGGTGGTATTGTGTATAGCTTTAGTTCTTCAGGTGATTTAGGATGGTCAGATCCTAAAGTTTATTCCACTTTAATTATCGGGGCTATATCGTTATTCATTTTTGTTGTTCGTCAATTAAAAATCGATAATCCAATTTTGGAACTACGCGCATTTAAATTTCCAATGTTTACTTTATCAGTTGGGTTAATCTTCATCGTCATGATGTCGCTGTTCTCAACAATGACATTATTACCAATGTTCTTACAAACGGTTTTACTTGTCACAGCCTTTAAATCAGGGCTAATCATGCTACCGGGGAGTATTATGAGTGGCATAATGGGACCGATTGCAAGTAAATTATTTGATAAATTTAGTCCAAAGGTTATTATCATCCCTGGCATTGTATTAGTAGCTATTGCAATGTGGCTATTCAAAGGCATTAATCCAGATACAACATTGACACAAATTATCTTGATGCACAGCGTATTAATGGTTGGACTCATGTTTGTAATGACAGCACAAACATATGGTTTAAATCAATTGACACCAGAGCTTTATCCACACGGTACAGCGCTCTTCAATACATTACAGCAGGTAGCTGGCGCGATTGGCACAGCTATATTTATATCTAAAATGTCTTCAGGCACAACTCAATATATGGAGAACTCAGCAAATCCAATGGATCCAGCAGAAAAGTTAAATGGCTTAACATCCGGCTTCCAAGGGGCATTTACGCTTGGGTTAACCTTGGTAATTGTTGCCCTCGTTGTATCGTTTTTCTTAAAAGGACAGAAAAAGAAAGTAAAAACCACTCAGCTCTTACACAATGAAAATTAGAAGAGCTTAAATTTTATATTAGCTGTAGCTTGATTTAATAAGAACATCAAAAAGACATCTTTACTAGTTAAAGATGTCTTTCGTTATAACCTACGTTGGATCGAATATAGGTATATCAGTAAATTTAAAAGTCCTTCATTTTGATTTTTATGTATGCTTGTCAAATAGTCTACAAACAATTCCTCTTCTCCCTTTTTTAATATTACTATCCATTTAAACGAAATAACGAAAAAAACCTCCTTCTACTCAGATAGAAAAGAGGTTCTTATATTAAGTAAAAGACTGCACAAGGGCTGTTGGGTGTACCGGCGAATGTACTTGTACATGATTTTCTTTTAAAATAGAATCCACAATATGAAACGCTGGTTCCGGACGATAAATGTGTTTCATCGCTTCTTTCATTTGCAATAATTTCATATCATCTTGCAATAGTTCTTTCGTTTTCTGAAAGATTTCATTATCTTCGCGAATAACAATTGCTGCACCTTGTTTTTCAAAATACTTCGCATTTTCATTTTCTTGCCCTGGTACTGGTTTATATAAAACGACAGGTACTTGCAAAGCTGCTGCTTCACTTAATGTAATTCCTCCTGGTTTTGTAATCATACAAGAGGTAATACGGAACAATTCATCAATATTCTCTATATAACCGAATACTTTTAATGCATCTGGATTGCTTTCTTGTAATTGCTGCAAGTCCTCTTGCAATACTTTATTTTTCCCACAAACTACGGCTACCTGCAGATTAGGAACTGACATAAAGGATTGGCATAACTCTTTTACACTTCCTAACACTCCATGCGCTCCTGCTACAATAAGCAAAATCTTTTTGTCCCGTGACAAATCATACTTATCATACAATGTTTCTACATTGATGACCGCTTCAAAATTTTTACGAATCGGAATTCCTGTTGCTACAATTTGCTCAGCAGGTACTCCTACCTTTATCATAATGTCCTTCACATACTCTGTTGCAACAAAATAACGATCTACTTCTCGGTGAATCCATATTTTATGCAAGCAAAAATCGGTAACTACATTATAAACAGGTATAGAAATATCTGTTTGCTTTTTCAACTCTGGCACCGCAATGATTGGAAATGTATTAATAACAATATCGGGTTTTTCAGCATGCAATATCGCTTTTAAACGTTTTCGACCAAAATTGGCATACCATGATGCAATTTTTTTATCGTAAATTTTCTCAACACCATAATAAAATAAGCGGTATAGCTCTTTCCCAATTGTATAACTTTTTAAATATAAATATTTTGTAATGTCTGTTATAACAGGGTGCGATTCACTAAAAAGATCGCATACGATTACATCCTCAAGTCCTCTTTGACGAAATGTTTGTTCTAATGTTTTTGCCACTTGTATATGACCGTTACCATAATGTGCTGTTAATATTAAAACCTTGGGGTTTTTTATCAAACAAATCCACTCCTAGCTTTTTCGGTCTTTCATATTGCATCTGTCACAATATAAAAAACAATTTCCTTATGATTTTGCATGTTTGAATTCCAACAAATTTTCGTTGGATCTGTACCTGTCGTGGATATGCAAAGCATATGTTATTGACCCCTTAATCCCATCTGCTCATATCTTAAACATTATACTTTCCTATAACTGCTTTCGCAATAACTTGACTTTTATCTATACTCCAAGATACGCATTACATTATTTCTTAATTCTTTCTATTGTTTCGTTTTCCCTTTACATTTTTGTAAATTTATCCATATCGTTTCTTTACAAAAATAGACATTATGTAATCTTAGTATACTCTTTTCCTTATTTTTGCTCTACTATTTGTCAACAGAAAGCAAAAAGTCTAATCCACAATTGGATTAGACTGCTGCTAAAATATGCTTTGCTTTTTGAATGCTTTCTTCCGTTGGAGGCTCTACTCCTTCAAGAGGATATTTATGCCCTAACGCCTCCCATTTATAAACGCCTAACTTATGATATGGTAAGACTTCTACCTTTTGTACGTTATCAAGACTTTGGATAAAGGCTGCCAAATTTTCTAAGTCCTCTGTACCATCTGTAATTCCAGGTACAAGTACATGACGCACCCAAATTGATTTCTTTTTATCTGATAAATAACGAGCAAATTGTAAAATATGTTCGTTCGGTTTTCCTGTTAATTTGCGATGTTTCTTCGAATCAATATGTTTTAAGTCAAGTAATACCAAATCTGTATATTCCATCAAAATATCTAATTTTCTTTGGAATTCTTCATCTTCAGAATAGCACCCTCCAGAAGAATCAATTGTCGTATGAATCCCGATCTCTTTACATTTCTTAAACAGCTCAGTCAAAAAATCTAACTGCAGTAAAGGCTCGCCGCCACTTACTGTAATACCACCGCCAGAAGCTTCTATAAAAGGAAGGTAACATGTAACATCCTGCATCACTTCTTCAACTGTTATTTCTTTCCCTTTACCAATCTCCCACGTATCCGCATTATGACAATATTGACAGCGTAATAAACACCCTTGTGTAAATATGACATAACGAATTCCTGGGCCATCAACAGTACCACAAGACTCTACAGAATGTATTCTTCCTTTTACCATGTTGCTTCCCCCTCTATTGAAACAGCCTCCCTCTGTCTTCATGAGAACAGAGGGAAAGCTTTTACTTACATACTTTCGTGCATTGTACGGTTAATAACGTCAATTTGTTGTTCACGAGTTAATTTAATGAAGTTAACCGCATAACCAGATACACGAATTGTTAATTGTGGATATTTTTCAGGATGTTCCATTGCATCCATTAATGTTTCACGGTTAAATACGTTAATATTTAAGTGATGTCCTTCTTTTACTGCATATCCATCAAGCATAGATACTAAGTTGCGAACTTGTACATCATCTTCTTTTCCAAGTGCTTTTGGAATAATAGAGAATGTATTAGAAATGCCATCTCTTGCATCTTCATATGGTAATTTCGCAACGGATAATAATGATGCTAGTGCTCCTTTTGTATCACGACCGTGCATTGGGTTTGCCCCTGGTGCAAACGGTTCGCCAGCACGACGGCCATCTGGTGTGTTACCAGTTTTCTTACCGTATACAACGTTAGAAGTAATCGTTAAGATTGACATTGTGTGAATAGAATTGCGATATGTTGTATGTTTACGAAGCTTGTTCATAAATGTTTTCACAAGATTTACCGCAATTTCATCAACGCGATCATCATTGTTACCGTATTTAGGGAACTCGCCTTCGATTTCAAAGTCTACTGCAACTCCGTTTTCATCACGAATTGGTTTTACTTTTGCATATTTAATTGCACTTAAAGAGTCAGCTACTACTGATAACCCTGCGATACCTGTTGCCATTGTACGAATTACTTCAGTATCATGAAGCGCCATTTCAATACGTTCATAACTATATTTATCGTGCATATAATGGATGACATTTAATGTGTTTAAATATAAACCTGCTAGCCATTCCATTGTCATATCAAATTTACGCATAACTTCTTCGTAATCTAATACTTCAGAAGTGATAGGTGCAAATTCAGGTCCAATTTGTTCTTTTGATTTTTCATCTTTACCGCCGTTAATTGCATATAATAGTGTCTTAGCTAAGTTTGCACGAGCTCCGAAGAACTGCATTTGCTTACCGATTCTCATTGCAGACACACAACAAGCAATACCGTAATCATCGCCATACTCTGGACGCATAATGTCATCATTTTCATATTGAATTGCAGATGTCTTAATAGACATTTTCGCACAGTAGTTTTTAAAGTTCTCTGGTAATTGTTTAGACCAAAGAACTGTTAAGTTTGGTTCTGGAGCTGGTCCTAAGTTATCTAATGTATGCAAGAAACGGAATGAGTTTTTCGTTACTAATGGACGACCATCAAGTGCAATACCACCGATAGATTCTGTTACCCAAGTTGGATCACCAGAGAATAATTCATTATAATCAGGTGTTCTTGCAAATTTCACAAGACGTAACTTCATAATGAAGTGATCAACAATTTCTTGTGCCTCTTCTTCTGTTAATGTACCGTTTACTAAATCTCTTTCAATAAAGATGTCTAAGAAAGTAGACGTACGGCCAAGACTCATCGCTGCACCGTTTTGTTCTTTAATTGCTGCAAGATAAGCAAAATATAACCATTGGAACGCTTCTTGTGCATTTGTTGCTGGCTTAGAAATATCAAAACCATGAGAAGCTGCCATTTGTTTTAATTCTTGAAGTGCACGAATTTGCTCAGATAATTCTTCGCGTAAACGCATTGTATCTTCGCTCATTACACCGCCAGTTAAATTCAAATCTTCTTTTTTCGCTTCGATTAAACGATCTATACCGTATAATGCAACGCGGCGATAGTCACCAATAATACGGCCACGACCGTAGGCATCTGGAAGACCTGTAATAACGCCTGATTTACGAGCTGCTCTCATTTCAGGAGTATAAGCATCGAATACACCTTGGTTATGCGTTTTACGCCAGTCTCTGAAAATACGGCTCAGTTCTTTGTCCATTTCATATCCGTAAGATTCACAAGCTTGCTCTGCCATACGAACGCCACCAAATGGTTGTAATGAGCGTTTAAATGGCTTGTCAGTTTGGAAACCAACTACTTTTTCAATATCTTTATTTAAATATCCTGGGTCATGTGATGTAATAGAAGAAACAATTTTAGTATCCATGTCAAGAACTCCGCTATTGTCACGTTCTTGTTTTGTTAATTCCATTACTTGATCCCAAAGTTGTTTCGTCGCTTCTGTTGCTCCAGCTAAGAAGGATTCATCCCCCTGGTAAACGTTTATATTATTTAAAATGAAATCGCGAACATCAATCTCTGCTTTCCACTTTTCACCTTTAAAGCTTTCCCATGCGTTTTTTACATTTTCTAATACTTGAGTCATCCTAATCTCCTCCATTTTTTGATTAGTACAGGACTAAGATTTTTTGTATAACAGCTTATGTGCTTAGCATACTACTTTTTTGAAAAAATGAACGTTAAAGTTGTGACATGTTTGTGAAATAATGAGCAAACTCCTATAGACATAGTGAAAACGTTATTGGAATCTTTATTGAATTAACCCCTTTTACTAATTTCTTTTTTGGGTATTCTAATAAAAGAATCCTTTTCTGCAGGTTAAGAGTCGTATCCACTTTAAACTGTAATACTCTTCCTCCCTATTCTGTTATAGTATTTTTGAAACAGAATAAAAAAAAGTGTGCCTGTTTCAGCACACTTTTTTATTTTGTTTCTCTCTTACGTCCTCCATCATGAAAACCACCTCGAATGCCAAGTTCTACTATCACACATGACATCCCCTCTATGTAATCCTCAATACAGCTGGGGCATGCCCCTCCACTGCAAAATGTTCACTCGGCCGACTTCGATTCATTTAGTCTAAATCCACAAGAGGTAGAGAATCCTGCTAATATCGCCTTCACCTGTGCCACACATGGAAATAAGAAAGCATCAAATCCGATATATTCTAAACAAACCTTACTAAATGCATTTGGTACGGCTACCAGCGAACCTACACCTAAATCTTTTCGGTTACAAGCCAAGTTTAAAGCATATTTTAGTGCCGTAACAAGATGTAACGATGCTCGTAAATCTAAATAATAATTTAAATCATTCAACGCCACGTCTTGTCCGTCCGCAATCGCTTTTGCAAAATCCCCATCAATAAATAGCACGATATCCCCTCCCCTATAGAACGTCCCACATCATTTCCAAGCGTTTCTTCATAAATAATAGTTGTAGCCCCGCATTACTTTGCAATTGTCGCTGTCTTATCATTCAATCCATTAACAGCAACGATAATTTCAAGTGGCTCAATTTTACGTGCTTCTTGAATAACCGATGCAATCGTCATTTCTTCGTTTTGAACAGTCTCTTTATCCGCTCCATTCGCAATAACAATAATTTCATAAGGTTGTACTTTTTTACTTCTTCCAACACACCACCTATCGTTTGTGCTTCATTATGTGTTGGAATCACAACAGATACGCGCATGTTATTCCTCCTAACTATACAATCGAACATATGAAACAACTGGAATTCTTACAATAACATCTTCTAGTGGACCATAGGACGGAGCTGTTCGTATGACAATTACTCCATCTGTTACAGATAAAATACTCCCAGTTACAATCTCTCCAACAGTTACAACTTGAGCAAGTTGTCCCACATGAGACCGTAATGCATCAATAAACGACATTTTATTTCCCCCTTTCTCTATACCTCACGAATTGAAATAATAATTGAAAATGGTAATGAAATAGTTGCTCCAGTTAATTCTTGTAATGTTAAAAAGTCATCTCCTACTTGCGCAATGATACCTGTTAAACCTCCAACAGTTACAGTAATTTCGACCTCTTTCCCTAACAATTGTTCTGCAATTTCTTTAAATGGAGAAACATTACATTCTTTTAAAATAAAACAAATAATATTTTGAAATTCCTGCGATTTAATGTATTCTGCAACACCTTTTTTTGTATAAACTTCTATATACCGTGCAAACCGCGGTGAAAATAATTTTTCTTCCATAACAGGGATAAATTTCTTATATAAAAAGCAATCTAATTGTTTATCGACAACATGTGCAAACTTACGCCAATAATCTTTAAATAGAGACACTAGACTTTCCCCCTATATACATTTTGTTGTATGGACAACTTGTTCACACTTATCAGCGTATACAGAAATAACACTTTTGGTGCTAAATAAACTACACATTTTCTATAAAACAAATCACATACCTATACATGAAGTACACATACAATTGCCAACATAATAAAGTGAAACTTCCAACAATAGGAGGATTTATTGTCCGCTAATATGTGGGTTAAAAAAGGAGGAATTTTATATGCGAAAAACAAAAATCGTTTGCACAATTGGACCGGCAAGTGAACAATACGAAACATTACTTTCTTTACTAGAATCTGGAATGAATGTGGCTCGGTTAAATTTTTCTCATGGAACACACGAAGAACATCGCGCACGTATAAATACAATACGAAAGGCCACAGCGGCAGCTAAAAAAAATATTGCACTCTTACAAGATATTAAAGGACCAAAAATTCGAACCGATGAATTTGAAGGAGGACAGGCAGAACTGCTTGAAGGTACGACTGTTACCGTTTCAATGAAAAAAGTACTCGGAACATCTAAACAGTTTTCCGTCACATACGAAGGTCTATACGATGATGTAGAAGTAGGATCTCATCTATTACTTGATGATGGATTATTAGAGCTAGAAGTAATAGAAAAGGCAAATGGTGAGTTACAAACAAAAGTTATACATGGCGGGATAATTAAAGATCATAAAGGTGTGAACGTACCGAATGTAAAAATCCGCCTACCTGGTATTACGGAAAAAGATAAAAAAGATATTCTTTTTGGAATAGAGCAACATATTGACTACATCGCCATCTCCTTTGTACGTAAAGCTGCTGATATTTTAGAAGTACGCGACATATTAGCGAAGCATAATGCCTCACATATTCGCGTCATCGCAAAAATTGAAAATCAAGAAGGAATTGATAATATAAAAGAGATTGTAGAAGTTGTGGATGGAATTATGGTTGCCCGCGGTGATATGGGCATTGAAATTCCAGCAGAATATGTACCGATTATCCAAAAAGAATTAATCCATACCTGTAATCTGCTCGGAAAACCGGTCATTACAGCAACGCAAATGCTGGATTCTATGCAAAGAAACCCAAGACCAACAAGAGCAGAAGCTTCAGACGTAGCAAATGCAATCTTTGATGGCACAGATGCGATTATGCTTTCAGGAGAAACAGCTGCCGGTGAATATCCAATAGAATCCGTACAAATGATGAATAAAATCGCTCTGCAAGTAGAGGAGTCTTCTCTATTCCAAAGTCAAAAGCAATTGCTTCATGATAACCATAAACAAATAACAGAAACAATCGGTGCTGCTGCTGTCCAAGCAGCTTATTCCTTACAAGCAAAGGCAATTTTAACACCAACCAAAAGTGGTTATACAGCACAAATGATTTCAAAATATCGTCCGCACACTCCTATTATCGCAACAACATCTGAACAATCTGTTATGCAGCAACTCGCACTCGTATGGGGCGTACACCCATTTTTCACTGCACCAAAACAAACGACAGATGAAGTAATTGAACAAGCATTATGTAACGCTAAAGAACAACAACTGATCTCTACGCAAGATATTGTCATTGTAACAGCAGGTGTCCCTGTTAACGAACGTGGAACGACAAATCTGATGAAAATTGAAGTTGTAAAATAAAGTAAAACTTCCATCCGTGAGCCCGCCAATAAAGTAAAAGAAGCAGATGCACTACGTCATCTGCCTCTTTTTCACTCGCAACCCTCTATATTACATGTCATGCCATTTGAAAATGTTGCTTTTTCTTTTTTTAATTCCTGCTCGATTATAGCCTCTAATGCTTCTTTGTTACGTACACCTTGTACTACACTCTCGCCAATAACAAATGTCGGCACAGCTTGTACCCCTTGTTCGTAATAAGCATGATGTACAGCTTTTTGATGCGCTTCTTTATACGTACCATTCTCTAGTGCTTGACGAAATTCATTTTGATTTAATCCTAATTCTCCGGCGATTTCTACAAGTACATCCACTTCTCCTATATTCCGTTCCTCTTGGAAAAATGCAGTAAACACGCGGTGCTGATATTCATTTCCTTTTCCATTTTCTTTCGCATATTGATATCCTTCAAATGCAGTATGTGTATATGGATGTGGTGACAAACGAGGTAATTTTATATCAACACCCATTTGCTCTGCCCACGGTGCAATTGTACTTTGGAACATCCCTAACTTGTCTGGTTCATTCCATGGATCAATACGTTCCGCTGGATATGGACGTAATTCAAATGGCATCCATTCTACTTCTACATCTTTGCCTTGAATTGCTTCTTGTAATGGTTGTTCACCAATAAAACAAAATGGACAAACATAATCGGAATATACTTTTATTTGTAATGTCATTATTTTTACTCCTTTGTTTTCTGATTGTAACAATTATAGTTACAACAAGGATTTTCTGTCAACTAAAAAGTGTTTCCATTCAAAAGAAGACATCTAACGATTTTTCAAAGCTACTATTGCGGCTACCGCATAATACAAAGCCTTCTCGTACTTTGAATGTTCCACAATTGATAAATTAACGAGCGAACCGCCGCTCGCAGAAAAATATTCAATTGCTTCTACTGGAATCGCATCTTCTTTTACTTCAATAAAACTGCCATCTTTCCAATGTCCCTTTTGGATATTCGCATACAAATCTCCAGTAATTTCGCCAATTTCTTCATCATGCTCAGACCGTAAAAGCCATTCCAGCTTTTTTAAACTCAACGTCTGTTTCATTTCACAAATCTTATCTCCTGCTAGATCATGAAATGTATAAGAATAGTATGCTCTTTTTCTTACAATCAATATCTCTTCTCCCAGTTCGTTATACAAAATAAATCGCTTTTCATTCAATGATTTCAAGAAAAACGATATGAAAATTTTCCATATCTTTTGCATTTCTGTTTCATATTCTTCTCTTAAAACTCCAATTGTATTTCCATCCATTGAAAAATACGTAACTATAGTGGCTAAAGACATTTCTCTTCGTACAACAAACCGATGTTGATGCAGTAACGGCGATGTGCCTTTGTTACAAATCATTGTCCCAATTCTCTTAGCTCTCTTTCTTTCTACAAAACTATAAATCATAAAAAGAAAAGCCATTATAATCATACTTATAAAAGTCATAGTACCTTTGTTCCACTGAAGATGCGGCGTCCGAATAAAATCAAGGATAAATGCTATAATAGCAACAAAAAATATAAAGAGAGAGAGAATAAATAGTCTTTTTCCATTCCGTTCATGATGATCATGGATCCCCATATACAACCCCGCTTTTTTACATTTTATTATCTCATTTAACCATTATTTTTCCAAACGAATCCCCGACTGAAAATATATAAAAAAAGCTATCTTATAAGATAGCCTTCTAACCTTCTACATGCCGAGTCATTGTATAAATATCATTACTTAATACACCAAACGATTTAATGTTATTTTGAATATTAGATAATAAAACCACATACGTACTTCCATTTTTACTAAAACTATTTAAACAATTCCATCCCGGCATAACGCCATGATTTGAGTAACTACCAGGGTCCACATACCAACCAAAACCATAATCTTTTTTAAATGCTGTAAACATTTGATGATAACTTTCATTTGAAATGAGCTTTCCTGTAAATAAAGCTTGATCAAATAAATATAAATCATATGCGGTCATATATATATCACCGCATCCAAATAATTGTGACATACTTGGTAAAGCTGGTGTTGTCATCTTATTATCTACAATTTTATAGCCAGTAGAAGGATATTTTTCTTGTTGAAACTTGTCACCAAATCCGGAGTGCTTCATACCAGCTACTTCAAATATATGCTTTTGAATATAATCCTCAAGAGATTCTCCACTCACTTTCTCTACAATATACGCAAGCACAGAATAGTTAGAATCGGAGTATTTCCATTTCGACCCGGGAGGGAATGCCAATTTTTGATTTCCTATTCTTCTAATCAGTTCATCATGTGTGATGTCCTCTGATCCCTCTGGATACTCTGGAATACCTGATGTATGCGTAAGAAGATGTACTAATTTAATTTCTCCGCCTCTTGGGAAGTCAGGAATATATTTTGCCACAGTATCTTCTGTGTTTAATTTATTTTGTTCTTTCAATTGCATAATAGAAGTTGCGACAAAAGCTTTCGTAATTGATCCAATGTAATAGGATGTATCTGAATTATTAGAATTTTTTTCACCTTGATTAGCAAGTCCATATCCTTTATTCAAAAGAACTTTTCCATTCTTTACAACAACAGCTGTACCACTGAAGTTTTTACTCTTTATATACTCATCTAATTGAGCATTGTTATTGATTTCTTGCGGAGATTGCTCAGTTACCAATTCTTCTGAGCGTTTCTCTACAGGTTCTGTCTTTACTTCTTTCACTTCTTTCGCTTCTTTCGCTACTTGCAATGTTTCCTTTTCTTTATTGTTCGAAGTAATTTTCGTATACCCCCAATATACAAGGATGAATAACAGACTGAGAATAATCGTTCGCTTTATATATATAATCGGTCTGCGAGAGTTCATAACAATAAAAACCTACCTTTTCTCATAGTTGCTCATTTTACATCTTACTTTATCACGCAATGGGTGGTTTACCAACACCATGCACAAAAAATAAAAAAAGAGCATCTAAAATGCAAGATAGTCGTTACATTCGTAATGAAGTGAAACTTCCATCATTGTTTTTTTCATCCCCCACCTATCTTCTTCGGATTCCTCACAATCTTGAGGGGGGTCTTACTGCCCACAGATAGCGGAATAAAAAAATCCCTCATTTTTATCAATGAGAGATTTTTTTTATTAGTTATACATGTTTTTTCATATCATCAGCAACAGACTCAACGTTTGTACCAACGATAACTTGTATACTTGTATCACTTAGTTTCATAACACCTTTTGCACCGGCACGTTTTAACGCTGGTTCATTTACTAAGTTTGCATCTTTTACTTGTAAACGAAGGCGAGTTGCACAGTTATCAATTACTATTAAGTTTTCTTTTCCGCCTAATGCTGCTACGTAAGTTTCACCGATAGACCCTGCAACTGGTGCTTCGCCTTCTTCTACTAGCTCATCGTCATCTTCACGACCTGGAGTTTTTAAGTTAAATTTCTTAATTAGGAAATAGAACACGAAGAAGTAAATTGCTGCATAAATTAAACCAATTCCTGCTAATAATAACGGTTTTGTTGCAATACCGAAGTTTAAGAAGTAATCAATTGCACCGGCACTAAATGAGAAACCGTCATGAATGCCGAGTTGTGTTGTAACAAATAAAGAAATACCTGTTAATACAGCATGAATACCATATAATACTGGTGATAAGAACATGAATGAAAATTCAATCGGTTCTGTAATACCAGTTAAGAATGAAGTTAAAGCAAGACCACCTAACATACCCGCTACTGCTTTACGTTTTTCTGGTTTTGCTGCTGCAATCATCGCAAAACATGCTGCTGGTAAACCAAACATCATGATTGGGAAAAAGCCGGTCATGAACGTACCTGCAGTTGGATCTCCCGCAAAGAAACGAGCAATATCGCCATGAACAATATCGCCTGCTGCATTTGTAAAATCACCAAGTACAAACCAGAAATATGTGTTCATTACATGGTGTAAACCAATTGGAAGTAATAAACGGTTTAATACCCCAAAAAGACCTGCACCAATCGCACCTAGATTAACGATACCGTGTGCCACTGCATCAATACCACTTTGAATCGTTGGCCAAATTTCTCCAAATACTAAACCTAATAAAAGCATAACTACAGCTGTAATAATTGGAACAAAACGTTTACCAGCAAAGAATCCTAACCATTCTGGTAATTTAATTTTATAAAATTTATTATATAGCAACCCTGCAACCACACCTGCAATAATACCACCTAAAATCGCCATATTAATTTTCGGTGCTAACGTTGCCGCCTTTGAAATCTTCCCTAAAGTATCTGCTATTTTAGACGGATCAACAGAACTAACTAAATCTTGAATGCTGTTTAATTTATCGTGTAATTCTGCCGCCGAATACCCTTTACTTAAAGTATCAGTTGTATTTTTCAAAACAAGATAGCCAATTGCACCTGCAAGAGCTGCGGCACCGCTACCATCAACAGACAAACCAACTGCAACACCAATCGCAAAAATAAGTGCTAAATTATCAAAAATTGCTGCACCGGCTTGTGCCATAACAGGAATATTAAATACGTCAGGCTGCCCTAAACGAAGCAAGAGCCCCGCTGCTGGCAATACGGCAATTGGAAGCATTAATGCTTTACCAATACGTTGTAAAAACTGCAACATCTGAATTCCTCCTATCCAAAGATATGAAAACGTTACCATTTGTAAATAAGTTTTAGAAAACGCTTTCTATTACATAATCATGATAACATATAGTTGTATAGATGTGTAGTTATTATTTCGGGTTTTTTTATGGATTTATTTCCCTTAATCCTAGTTGTTTGTAAGATTCATCCTTATTCTAATCACTAAAAAGCAAATTGATTAAAATTATCATTTTTACAAATAACGAAGCGTCCTCATGAATAGAAGTTTCATTTTATCATTCCTCATTTTCATGTTATTATTTATTTCCGCGCTTGTCGGGAAAGTTAAATTTAGTAACTAATATAATAGGAGTGGTTTATTATGCAGTGTATCGAGACTAGCAACTTACAACAGTTATTAGATCAAGTTCAGCCCTATACAAAACAAGGTAAGCTTGCAACATATATTCCCGAGCTAGGAAATGCAAATCCCGATGATTTAGGTATCGCAATTTACCATAAAGAAAGCCATTACGTTCATGCGGGAAAATCCCAGATACTCTTTACGCTTCAAAGTATTTCAAAAGTAATTACACTCGCACTTGCTCTTTTTGACCGCGGTGAAGAGTATGTATTTTCTAAAGTTGGCATGGAACCCACCGGTGATCCTTTTAATTCTATTATTAAATTAGAAACAACAAGTCCCTCTAAACCATTAAATCCAATGATTAATGCTGGGGCGTTAGCTATCACAAGTATGATTGCAGGAGAGTCCAATGAAGAAAAAATGGAACGCATTCTTCACTTTGTCCGTGATATTACAGATAATCCTTCCATTAACTACTCTTCTAAAGTTGCCATCTCTGAATTAGAAACAGCTTATTTAAACCGCTCTCTTTGCTACTATATGAAGCAAAACAACATTATCGATGGTGATATTGAAGAATTAATGGATCTATATACACGCCAATGTGCGATTGAAGTAAACTGCATCGACTTAGCCCGTATCGGACTTATCTTTGCAATGGATGGTTATGACCCATATCGCAACAAACAAATTATCCCAAAATACATTACAAAAATTTGTAAAACCTTCATGGTAACGTGTGGTATGTACAACGAATCTGGAGAATTTGCAATTCGCGTTGGAATTCCAGCAAAAAGCGGTGTAGCTGGTGGTATCTTTGGATGTGTAAAAGGTGAAATGGGTATTGGTATTTTCGGTCCTGCGCTAGATGAAAACGGAAATAGCCTTGCTGGATTTAAAATATTAGAGTTACTTTCTGAACAAGAAGGCTGGAGTATTTTCTAAAAAGCGTCTGAAATGGCGCTTTTTTCTGTATAATTTTGCATATTTCCTATACACCTCCGAATAGTATAGTACAACCTAGTGTTTTATCATATGAAGCTTCCATGCAGGAAATACCTTTACACTAATCAAATTTTATGGAAAGTATCCGGCGAGCAAACAGGATAAAGTGAAACTTCCATCAGTGGGGGCTTCATCCCCCACTGATGGTTGGTTGAACCAATCGGGCTTTTACGGGCAGTTGTCCCCCACCTACCTTCTGCGTTTCTCTCTGCATCTTAAGGTGAGGGTCTTATTGCCCGTTAATGCGGGATAATAGGGAGGTGCCCATGAAACTCATCCTTCAAACAGAAGATCAGGCAGTTCTTGAGAAAACTATCCTTCTTTTTGTATTAAGCATCGTTGAAAGTTTAAAATTAAAAGTTGTTTCCCTTGATGAAGCCTATCGATACATATTTAATTTAGATGTACTGGAATTATTAATGGACCGAAGTATTGATGATAAAGTACTAGAAATTGTTCATTTCGGCATTGAATTAGAAGACATACAAAACTTAATCCCCGAAGATTTAGAACAAAATATCGAAGAGTTGAAATGGCGCTGTATTCAAGTGCTAAGTGACTATGAGATGTATGAGGAAACGGAGCAATTGATTGAAGATATTCGGTAAAGCGAAAATTCCAGTAAAATACTGCGCTCCTTCTCCACATGAAAGCAGGAAAAAAGCACCTCTTTAGGTGCTTTTTAATGTTTTTTTAAACTATTTTTATATGTTTCAATATTTACTGGTAGCTCTTCCTCTTCTAACGTATGTTCATTTACATCTTTATGAATGTAAGCACCCTTTGGAGGTTGATGATCGTGTCCTTTTTTCTTATGATCAAAAGATTTACCGCGTCCCATACTAACACCCCTTCCTTTGAATAAAGTCTATGTTAGTATAAATAAAAGATCGTCGACATATGCAATTGTTTGTTGTATTTCCAAGGAAATGATAGAAATTTGTTTGATCCCTTGCTTAACAACCTGTGAGCCCCCACTGATGGAAGTTTCACTTTATTATAAACTTTGCGCTTCTGCCGTATTCGTCTCTTCAACCTGTTTCATTTTATTGTTCTTATTTTTAGAAAAATGGTAAAACAGTAAGCAAACAATCATAAATGGAATACCGCAATACAATGCCATACGTTGATCTGGAATAAAGGCCATACTCACAATTACAATCATATTTAATGTAAAAGCAAGAAGTGGAACAAACGGATATAATGGCGTTCTAAATTTCAGATCCTTAATATCCCCGCCTTGCTTTACATACGTTCTTCTCGCTAAAAGATTTGATAAAGCAATAGATGCCCAGACCAGTATTGCACCAAACCCTGCGATAGAAAGAAGCCATAAATAAACTGTATCTTCTGCATATATACCGCATAATAAAGAAAGACAACCAACAATGGTACTTGCAATTAATGCGTAAATTGGAACACCCTTTTTAGATAACTTACCAAAAATCGGACTAATCATTCCTTGGTTCGACATAGACCAAAGCATACGAGAAGTGGCATATAAACCAGAGTTTGCTACTGATAGCACTGCTGTAATAATAACGAAATTCATAATATCTGCTGCATATGGAATACCAATTTTATCAAATACAACTACAAACGGACTTTCTACTAATCCCGCTTGTTCCCATGGGAATAAGCCAGCGAGTATAAATATAGAAAGTATAAAGAAAACTAATATACGCCAAACCGTATTATTAATTGCTTTTGGAATTGTTTTCTCTGGATTTTCACTCTCTCCAGCCGCAATACCAACTATTTCTGTTCCCTGAAAGGAAAAATTGACGGCAACCATTGTAACTAAAATCGCTGTCAGCCCATTTGGAAACAGTCCTCCGTGATCAGTAAAATTCGAAAGCATTGGGGCTGGTTCGGTTCCTTTCATATCTAAAAATCCAAACATAGCTGCCCCACCTAAAATAATAAATGCAATAATCGTAATGACTTTAATGCTCGCAAACCAAAACTCAACCTCTGCAAAACTTCGTGAAGATAATGCATTAACAGCAAAAAGAAGTACTGCAAAAACTATGCACCAAATCCAAGATGGTACATCTGGAAACCAACGTTTCATTAAAATACTAACTGCAATCAGCTCAATCCCTATCGTAGCAGACCAGTTTAACCATGACATCCAACCTACTACATAACCTGCCGCAGGCGAAATATGCTTTGTAGCATACACTTGATAAGATCCTGCACTCGGCATGGAAACTGCTAATTCCCCAAGACAGAGCATTGTTAAATACATAACAAAGCCTCCAACAAGATATGCGGCAATTGCCCCGCCTGGTCCAGCTTCATGAATGGTATAACCGGATCCTAAGAAAAGACCTGTACCAATAACCCCTCCAAGTGCAATCATAAATATGTGTCGACTTTTTAGCTCTCGCTTTAACTCCTGATTTTGCTTTTCCATATGAACCCCCCTTTAATTTTATCCCGCTATTCGCGGACAGTAAGACCCCCGCTGATGGAAGCCTCACTTTATAAGCACCCCAAAATGTAAACGCTTTACATTTAATATGAAAAATAAAAATGAATAAAGTGCATTTTTATTTCATCGTTACTATAGATTTGTAATAAGAGGGAGATTTTTCAAAAGAAAATCTCCCTATACAAGAAAATACCCAAAACACGATAGATTGTTCATACGAAAACTTTCTTATGCTTCACTTGGTAATGACATAAATTAAACAATTGTTTAAAAGAGCATTAGAAAACGGTACATAATCCAGAAGGCTTTGTATCAATCACTTCCTGTGATCAACAGATCATCCCTGACTGTTATTAATAATGTTTGATTTGTGATAGCTTGTCCTTCTTCTACTTCTAACAACTCCACATAGCCACTGATTCCCACTTTAATCTCTACTTTCTGTTTATCCATCGTTTCAATTAAAGCTAATTTCTCCCACTCATACACATAGGAACTTTCATTAATAAATAATTTTTCAACTTTACCATAACAAGGACTGTACACGTTTTCTATCACTGTTCTCATCTTTTAAACCCCTCTTTCTTATTAAGTGCAGATGTAACTCTTTCAACTTACCCCCCATCTCAAAATTTAAAGTATTCAACTACTATTAATGCAAGATATGTACCAACCTAATTTCTTACGTGGAATTAAGAGTTAGTACTGAAAAAATTTTAATACGCGCAAAATTTTTCTTCCCCTTTACAGATTTTTAACCCAAAAACGCAAATTTTTTTTGCATACTTACAATAATTTTATTAAAATTAAGAAAAATCAGTCTTCATATGGTATACAAGGAGAAGATAAATGATGCACACAGAAGAAATTAATTTCAAAAAATTAGTCGAAATGAATATGCTATATGAAACCTTACTCAATGAAATTGATATTGGGATTCACATTATTAACGAAGAAGGCAAAACAATCATCTACAACCGCAAAATGACGGAAGTTGAATCAATGAATCATAAGGAGGTACTATATAAAAATCTTTTAGAGGTATTTGCATTTGAAGAAAATCAAAACAGTACTCTTATAGAAGCACTAAAACTAGGAAAAGCGAGAAAAAATATAAAGCAAACGTATTTTAATAATAAAGGACAAGAGATCACAACAATTAATGATACCTTTCCCATAGTAGAAAATGGAAAAATAAAGGGTGCTATTGAAATAGTAAAAGAGATTCCCCAGATAAGGCAAACAAGTAAAGCAAATGCCCTTCGAGGCCATAATACTAAATTTACCTTTAATCATATAATAGGTAATTCTAAAGCCATTCAATCGGTTATTATAGAAGCAAAAAGAGTAACACGCACCTCTTCCTCTATACTTATCGTGGGAGAAACGGGGACTGGCAAAGAATTATTTGCACAGAGTATTCATAATGAAAGTTATCGTGCAGGGAAGCCTTTTATCTCACAAAATTGTGCTGCTATACCTGAAACTCTAATGGAAAGTTTATTATTCGGCACAAACAAAGGGGCTTTTACAGGTGCAATAGATAAACCAGGTTTATTTGAAGAAGCACACGGGGGAACTTTATTATTAGATGAAATTAACTCATTAAGCCCAGCACTTCAAGCTAAATTGTTGCGTGCAATACAAGATAAAACAATACGAAGAATCGGAGGAACACAAGAAAAAGAAGTAGACGTTCGAATCATAGCAACTATTAATGAAGATCCAATTGAAGCCATTACACACAACCGCTTACGAAAAGACCTATATTACAGATTAAGCGTTGTTACTTTATTTCTTCCACCTTTAAGAAAACGAAAAGAAGACATCTTCCCCCTTCTTCATAGTTTTATTGAAAAATATAATATGCAATTTGGCTTAAAAGTAAAAGGGATTGCTGACGACGTAAGGGACTTTTTCTATAAACACGATTGGCCTGGAAATATAAGAGAATTAGAACATATAATTGAAGGATCCATGAATTTAATAGAAGATGAGGAAATGATTACAACATCCCATCTTCCAACACGCTTTTATGAGTTAACAAAAAATGAATTCAACATTCACCCTCCTCTAACTAGGTGGGAGACAGATAACTCAGATTCCACATCTAAAACTTTAAAGAACACAATAAATGAAATGGAAAAAGAATATATCATTCAAGTTCTTAACGAACATAACGGTAATATCTCACAAGCCGCAAAATACTTAGGATTAAGTAGGCAAAATCTACAGTATCGATTAAAAAAGTACGGGCTAAACACGTAAAGATTATCGCTCTATCATTAATCCATACGAGTTTCTATAAAGTTTCTATAAGTACAGCAAAAAAGGGCGTTCTTAAAGAACAGCCCTCTATTTTTTTGTATGACACCACTCATAAACAAATGACAGAATCACTTTTGTAAACTCAACAAGCTGTTCTATCTCAACCTTTTCATTTACTGAGTGCGCTTCTTCTAACGTGCCTGGCCCGTAAATCACTGCTGGAATGTTAAATTCACTAAACCATCCTCCATCAGTTACTGTTGCAGACATATCAAGAATGGCACTGCGGTGTAATGTTGATTCATGTACAGCAGCAAGTTGTCGTACTGCTGGATGATCTTGATCAACTTCTAATGAAGGAAAGATTTCACCACGATCCACAATCATAGATTCCCCGCCCCATTTAAATTGTGGTGGATTTTCACGCAACCATGGATCAGCTGCCGCAAGTCTGCCAATATAATCTTCAATCTCTTCAATCACTTGTTGATGTGTTTCATTTGGATAAAAGTGTACCGTAATCCATAATCGGCATTCATCTGCAATAAATGCTGCATGACGGCCGCCTTCAATGACAGCCGGATTAATTGTCGTTGTCCCTACTGGATAACCTTCATATGTTTTCATAATAGCCCAGTGACGTTCTAGCTCTTGCAACCCTTGCACAATTTTCATCATCTTTTCAATCGCACTCGCTCCGAACAAGCGACCGCCGGCATGAATCATTTGTCTGCGCGTTGCATCATGAAATGTTTGCGGACTTTTCACAGTAATCCATCCTGTAATAACCCCGCCTTGGCCTTGCATATGTAAATCACTTGTATCCACAACAACTGCAAAATCAGCATTATATCCACGCTTGCAACATTGAAGCGTTCCTGCTTCTCCCACTTCTTCTCCAATTACCGATTGAAAAATTAAATCCCCAGGCAGTTCCATACCAGCTTCTTGCAAAAGCTGAATGGCAAATAGAGCTCCAGCTAGTCCACCTTTCATATCAGCAGCGCCGCGGCCAACAAGCCAACCATCTTTAATAAAAGGTTCAAACGGTCCAGTTTCCCATGGTTCATCTGCTGAAACTTCTGCTACATCCATATGACCATTAATAATTAAGCTTTTGTGCGAATCTCCTGCTGTACCCTGTTTCACTCCAACAATATTCGGATCATTCGGATACACATCCCATTTATCAATCTTAAAATCACGCTTCGTTAAAAAATCAGCGATAAATTGCTGTGCTTCATTCGTATTTCTTGCTGGTGGTGCAGGAGTTTCAAAACGGATTAATGCTTTTGCCAGTTCTACTATTTCATCTTTTCTTACATCAATTTGTTCTAGTAGCTGTGAAATCGTTTCATTCATTGCAAATTCCCCTTTGCATACCTAGTATATTCTTGCTCTTATTTTCACATAAAAAAGAGACTGTTTACAATGTTACAGTCTCTCATAAGCCACAAAATATATTTGTAAAGAACTTATTCTACAGAAACAATTCATACAAGAGAAGATTCTATCAAATATTTTTAATATATAATGAATGCAAAAGTAATTAAGGAGATAATGGCTATGCAAAAATTACTCATATATCAAGATAACTCCTCTCATAAATTTTGGAGAATCAACGTTACCGGAAACTGCTTTACCGTTACTTATGGAAAGATTGGAACCATTGGTGCTATTCAAAGTAAACAATTTGATTCACCTCAAAAATGTGAAAAAGAAGCTAATAAACTAATCAATTCAAAGTTAAAAAAGGGATATATAATTACAGACAATACTGAAGAAATAGTAAAAGAAAGTACGATAACAGAGGACACTTTCTGGAATTTACTAGATTCAGCGAAAAAGAAAGGTGATGATCCAGAAGAACAAGTCGAATGGCTAATTAATCACTTATCCAGAAAACCAATTAAAGATATTATTGAGTTTGACTTCATTCTTCAAAATTATCATCATTCTTCTTATACATCTGACTTATGGGCCGCTGCCTATATTATCCTGGGTGGTTGCTCCGATGATTCGTTTGACTATTTTAGAGCATGGCTGATTTTTCAAGGAAAAGATATATTTAACGTTACCCTACGGGATCCACAGGCTATTATTCCAGCTTTACAATTGATAGAAGACGGAGAAGTCCCTGAATTGGAAGATCTGCTATTTGTAGCAAGTAGTGCATATGAAGAAAAGACGGGATTAGATGATGAACAATATAACAATCTATACTTGCAAACAAAAGACGGGCCATACAGTTTCCCAGACATCGAATTTGATTGGGATGAAAATGACGAAGAAGGATTAAAAAATAAATTCCCCAAATTGTGGGAGTTGTATGGTGATGAACCATTAGGATAGCAAAAAACAATAAAGTGAAACTTCCATCAGTGGTTTTTTTCATCCCCCACTGATGGTTAGTTAAACCAATCGGGCTTTTACGGGCAGCTATCCCCCACCTATCTTCTTCGCTTCTCTCTCAATCTTGAGGTGGGGGTCTTACTGCCCGTTAATGCGGGATAAAACTTGATTTGATTGAAGCATCCCTTGAATTGAAACGATAAAATCCCAGCAAGTAAAAAAGAAATTGACTTACCTTTTACCTGCTAGGATTTTTATTTTCTCTCTCATTATCTTAATTAAAAATCAACCTTCTCCAAATACAACCCACTTGCATCGGCAAGACAATTTATTTGGTTTCGTTGTTTTGCCTCTAAAATTTGCGGTATTGCTTCAGCATCTAGCTGGCCTAATCCAACTTCTATTAACGCTCCAACAATTTTTCTCACCATATTGTGAAGAAATCCGTTTCCGCTTACTCTAATTTGGATAAAGCCCTCGTCTTCAACGATATCAAGCATATATACTTCTCGAACCATAGACTTCTTCTTAGATTTAGCATTTGAAAAAGCAGTAAAATCATGTGAGCCGATTAAATATTGAGCTGCTTTTTTCATGCGTTCAATATTTAACTTTTTTCCAACGTGCATGCTGTATTTTCGCATGAATGGATTTGTATGTTCCTCATTCCAAATCTTATATAAATACGTTTTCGCTTTCGAGTTGTAGCGGGCATGGAAACGCTCCGGAACTAATTCCACATCAGTAATACTAATATCATTTGGTAAGTATTGATTTAAGTACTTTTTAACTTTAGGTTCCGCCAAATTCTCATCAATCGTAAAATTAGCTACTTGATTAAGAGCATGTACACCAGCATCCGTTCTGCTGCAGCCAATAATTTCGATTTCTCTTCCGAGCATTTCAGATAATACACTCTCTATTTTTCCTTGAATGGTATTATCATTATTGCCAAGACGCTGCCAGCCCTTATAGCGTGCACCATCATATTGAATCGTCAATTTATAATTGTTCATTGTATTCTCCTTACTTTAATTCGCTGAATAAAGTGAAACTTCCATCAGTGGGAAGTTTCTTCATCCCCAACCTACCTTCTTCGCTATTCTCTGAATCTTGAAGTGAGGGTCTTACTGCCCATTAATGGGGGATAAAACAAAATCTTAAGCATTCTATGATGTTTTTCGTTATCTTCTTTCCATAGTAACACAAGACAGCTACTTTAGTGTCTACTTGTGCCAATGTATTATGCGCGTAGCCTAAATCAACAGTGTACAATCTCCCTCTTCTCGTTCACGGACGCTACCCATGTTCCTGCCAGAACTTCTGCAGTTCTTCTTCAGACGGTACATTTTTCTCCCACTCTTCGCACTCCTCTAGAAGCTTCTCAGTCTCATGGACGACAGACGGTTCCTTCTTCCGAAACCTCACTGTGGCTTCCTCTACTTCACTAAACTTCGTATATACTTTTCCATACCAATCTCGTAAGATGCCCTTCACATAAGCAAGCGTCCGCTTGTTGTTTTCATGAGCAATCTGGAGTGCTTTTAATACAAGTTCATCTGACAGATCATCCATCCACGCATTCAGTTCCTCCGTCGTATACCGTGACAAGCTGCCAAAGTTTTGTTCATAAAACATGAATACATTGTCGCCCGAATCAATTTTTCCATCTACTTCACAGCTTTCGGCATCATCTTGAGGAGCAGCTTGAAACTCCTCAACCGGCATACCGAAATGCTCCAATAATAGCGGAATGCTCAACTCCTCTTCCAAGCATTTTTGAAGAAACATATGAATAAACTTTTTGCTTTTCACAGTCTTTAACTCACGCAACACGCATTTCTCAATGTTTGTGTTCGCAACTGGGTTATAACGCAACCAATTCTGGATATATAACTCCTTCGTTTCTGCATCATATAATACGATGAACCGCTGCAGCAGCTTCTCGACAGTCTCTCTGTTATAGCCTGTTTCCATCTCCGCCAAACGCTTCGGTAACGAATAAATACCGCATTGCGTCGTTTTAGAGCATGTCAGCAAGTATATGTAAAAGTATCGCTCCTCCGGCGTTAAGTCCAATATAAAATCATCCTGCCAAAAATTCACCTGTACATTCCGGTATACTACCATATGTATTCCTCCCATCTTTACCGCAAATATAAAATTGCCGTTTCCTTAATAGATATAAGGATGAGTGAGGAAATTTGGTAGTTTTATTTTATAAAAAATTACTACTACGGTTTTATTGCTTTCGGGGTGATTCTTGTAGTAGTAGTGTTTTTTATTTTGTTTTTGTAATGATTTATTACTTGCAAGGGGCTTGGGATGGGCTTACAAGGGGTTTGTAAGGGGCTATTCATTGTGAGTCGAAAGAATTTGGCTATCATTACTATAAAACATGGTAAAAAATAGTGAAAATTTAAGAATAATAAGGTAAACTAATCAATGGTCTTATTTTACTAGTTTAAAGTCAATTGACGTTGATGTATGCGGAGGAAAGATTTATGAACAACAACACGCTAAATGAATCAGTTGAAGAAATTGATAAAAAACGAAGTGATAAAAAACGGGTAAACTCAATCAAGTGGTTTAAAAATTGGAAGTTTATCACAGCGGGTGGCGCTGTTATAATTGCACTTCTAATTGGGGGAATGAGTTATTATCAGGCAACCCGTTTCAATTCACATGTTACGATTAATGACACAAACGTCGGCGGTCTGACTGCTGATCAGGCAATAAAGAAATTACAAGCATCTGTATTAAAAAACGAAGTCTATGTTGATCAACAACAAATTTTAGATGAAGAAGATACACAAATAGGATTTACGGATGAAGATTTGCCTAAAGTTAAGAAATTACTAAAAAGCCAGTGGACATTTTTCCCTTCCTCAAAGGAAAAAAATTATTGGCTGATACCCGAAAAGGCGGATCAATATCGAAGCGAAACGATGAAAAAACTTGTAGAAGAAAAGCTCTTATCTATGAATAAAGATTTAAAAGCGCCTCAAGATGCTATGGCGAAGTTGGAGCAGGGCAAAGTTGTTATCTCAAAAAGCATTGACGGAAAACAGTATGATGTCGCTAATCTATTGAAGGATTACGACAAGCAGAAGTATAAAAGTGAAATCCATTTGAATCCTGTATACATACAGCCTATTAAAGAAAACAATCCGATTGTAAAAAAAGAGGAGAAAGCGCTACAGGATCTTCTTCAACAAACCATTGATTATAAGGTACAAAATGAAGTTTACTCTTTAACAGCTAAAGATCTAATTAAAAATGCCTCTATGTCAAAGGATATGAAGGTTACAATCGATGCGAGTGACATTAAAAACAAAATTACTGAAATTAATAAATCTCAAGCAACATTAAATAAAAACTTCACATTTACAACCCATTCTGGTTCGGTCATATCAGTAAAAGGACAAGGCTATGGCTGGGCAATAGATGTTGAAAAAGAAGCAAAACGAATCCAAGAAGCCTTCGAAAAAGGGGAAAAATCACTTTCTGCTTCTAATATTTACGGAAATGGCTGGGAGAATAAAGGCATCGGTTATGAAACAACAGCCAATAATGGCATTGGAGACACGTATGCTGAAGTGTCAATTGCAGAACAGCAAATCTGGATTTACAAAGATGGAAAATTGGCAGTCACAACGAGTGTAGTGACTGGTAAACATAGCACGAGTGAAGATACATCACCGGGAGTGTGGTATATCCTCTATAAACGATCACCGTACACACTCAAAGGCAGCGCAGTAGGTAAACCTGATTATTCCGTTAAGGTAGATTACTGGGCTCCGTTTACAAACAGCGGACAAGGGTTCCACGATGCCGGCTGGCGGACAAACTGGGCAAATAATGCCTATTTAACGGGCGGTTCGGGCGGATGTGTCAACCTCCCTCCTAGTGTTGCGAAAACTGTGTATGATAATCTCAGCACTTATGAGCCGGTTGTCGTGTACTAGCGAATAGCAGTCTCTCATGAAGTGAGGCATGTATCCAGAACTGAAAAAGTATTTTCTTTATAAAAAAAAGAAGCAGGCAATCGCAAGTGATTGTCTGCTTCTTTTTTTTATGTATGATACGTCCTTCTCATGTGCAGGTGGAGAAACAGTTATATGCTTATATTCACTTGCAACAAAAACTCCATTTACTTATGGTACAGTTCACCGTTATGAATCTATATGAGGTAAATTTCTAGGTGATTGAACTCTACTGGGCTTACCACCACGACTCTTCATGATATTTGTTGCTTTCTTCGTATTTAAGTAATGCAAATATAGTGATTCGTTGGATATACCATAAAAAAATTTAAGCGGTTACTTGTGATACGTACCTATACGGTTTCTACTGCCGCTTCAAGCATTGTTCCATTTTTAGCATAATTCGTATGCCAAGAAAAAGCTTTTTCTAAAACATGAGGAGTTTGTCCACCTCTTGTTTGTGCTTCTTGGTAATAGGCTCGTAGCTGGTCACGATACATTGGATGTGCGCAATTCTCAATAATCAGTTCCACTCTTTCCCTTGGCGCCAGTCCCCTTAAGTCAGCATATCCCTGTTCAGTGACAATCACATCTACATCGTGTTCAGTATGGTCTACATGAGAGACGAAAGGAACGATGCTTGAAATGTTACCGCCTTTCGCAATGGATTTAGTAACAAAGATAGCTAGGCGTGCATTTCTTGCAAAATCACCAGAACCACCAATGCCGTTCATCATCTTTGTACCTAAAACGTGAGTAGAGTTGACATTTCCGTATATATCTAATTCTAAAGCAGTATTAATCGAGATTAATCCAAGGCGGCGAATGATTTCAGGATGATTAGAAATCTCTTGCGGGCGCATCATTAATTTATCGCGATATTTTTCAAAGTTGGAAAATACCTGTTGCATTTTCTCTTCGGAAAGCGTGATGGAGCAGCAGGAAGCAAAATGGACTTTCCCAGCATCCATAAGATCAAAGACCGCATCCTGTAATACCTCAGAATACACTTCTAAATCTTCAAACTCCGAATCTAACATTCCATGCAGCACTGCATTGGCCACTGAACCAATTCCCGATTGTAATGGCGCTAAACGATTTGTTAATCTGCCTACTTTTACTTCTTTTCGAAGGAACTCTATTAAATGCTGTGCCATGATAACCGTTTCTTCATCTGGAGGAACAATCGTCGATGGCGAATCAAGTTGGTTCGTAAACACAATACCCTTCACTTTTTCAACATCAATTGGAATGCCGATAGTTCCAATTCGATCATCCGATTTAACGAGCGGAATTGGAGGCCTTGCCCCTTGTTTTCCTGGTTCATATAAATCATGCAGCCCCTCTAGTTGTGTAGATTGAGCCATATTAATTTCAATAATAATGGACTTGGCATTTAGGGAAAACGCTAAGGAATTTCCAATTGAAGTGGTTGGAATAATCATTCCGTCCTCAGTTATCGCAACCGCTTCCAAAATAGCGACATCTATATCCATAACGTCGGCACGGAGTAGCTCTGCTGTATGAGACAAGTGCTGATCCACAAATAAAAAGTCTCCTTTATTAATTCCTTTTCGCATGGTCGCATCGGCTTGGAAGGGCAATCTTTTTCCTAAAATTCCTGCTTCAGCAAATAATTTATCTACATCCGAACCTAAGGAAGCTCCAGTATAAACATTTACTTTAAAAGATTCATCATGCTTAACGCGGTTCACCAGCGCAAATGGGACTGCCTTCACATCACCTGCACGTGTAAATCCACTTAAGCCTAAAGTCATTCCATTTTGAATCCAGGAAGCCGCTTCTTCAGGTGTAACTACCCGGTCCTTTAGACGTTGGTCCCTGATTCTCTCCAAATTATTCTCCATAAGTAATCCCTCTCTTAATGAATATTCATAATTATTTTACACATTAACACTATCAAAATAGGGATTTTGGTATACGATACCGAAAATTCAGATAAAATAGCAAATCTAGGCTCTAGAGCAGAGAAATCTAGAATCCTAGAAGCTTCCGAAAATAACTGGCGTATGATTGACTAACTGGTACCCTCTCACCATTATCCATCGAAAGTAAAAAGGTAGAATGGGTATCAGGATAAATCGCTTTAATATGATTAACATTTACAATAAATGAGCGGTGGCATCTAATAAACGAATCCTTCGGAAGCAAGTATTCGAATTCTTGCAGAGAGTATTTATGCGTTCCTGATAACTCTTCGGAATTCACATACGTCTTTTTATCTTTAGCCTCTAAATAAATGACCTTTGAAAAAGGAATCGGAATCCAGCCGTCCGTTGTTTTTAAGGTAACGACCGATTTTCCATCCGTTAAAGCTGGATAAATTGCCGTCACGCAACCCTCAAGTTTTCCATTATTTAAAAATGGTACGGCCATTCCATGATAAGGAATACCAAAAACATCCCGATTAATAAACTCAGAAACCTTTTGCTTCGTCACGATTGCTTTATGGGCAATCGTCCCTTCCTTTATAGGGTCCCCGACGCTAATTTTTAAATCAATTCGTTTACTTGGCCGATAGTATATATATTCTTTTGTATTAGAAACAGCAATTGAAATTTCATCTGAAAATACTTCACCAATAACATCTAGTAGTAAGCCTAAGGTTATATCTTCCATACTATTAACACCTCATTTACTATTATACTACTTAACACCAAACTGTACTGATTCTGATGGGAAAAAGACATCATGGAAACAAAACAGTGATATGGGAAAAAGACAGAATCAATCCTTTTGCCATATCCCACACAATCTCCTCATTGAAATGATCATCTATAAAGCAAAACGAAAAGGCATTCCTGTACAAGTCGTGGAAGAATCGTATACAAGCAA
>NZ_NTTM01000079.1:0-32727 GCF_002560985.1 Bacillus sp. AFS018417 | reverse complement strand
AACAATTGGGGGGCAGTTCAAACATTTGGTCTCTCTTTTTTGTTAACTAAACAAATATCAAAATATTTCTATTATAGGACACAAAAAGACAATATGGTATGAAAAATCCCATTCCGTACCATATTTTTAAACAACTTTATTATTCGTTAACATCTACAACTATTTTTTAACAGTCTATTACTTTATTCTTTAGTCTAAAACTTTTTTTGAATGAAACATATATTAGTCAATAACTCACTCGTTTGTCTAGATAGCTGATTATTTTTACTTAATTTATAATCCTTTGTTTAGTTGATTATTCTTATTTTTAAGATCCTCGATGCTTCACATCTGCGGATACGCCTCCCGCTATGGGCTATGTCCTCCTCCAAAACCAATTAACCCTTTATATAATTCCTCTGTTTTATACTCTTTCGCGTATAGTATGTAGTCTTTTCTTTTTAACTAATTTATTCTGAAAAGACTACGGAAATTCTTATTGAACTAAAGCACCCGTTACTCTATTTAGTTAGATAAGTTATTTATTAGAAAGATTGTCAATCACTTGAATAGCTAGTTTCAATGCTTTTATTCTTCTTTCTAAAAGCGTTCTTTGGGGACTACCAGCCTTTGACTTAACATAAATGTTCTCAATTGATGGAAGCAAACCAGTAAGAACATTGCGAGCTTCTGTTAAATCTTCCTGGGTGTAATGATGGGGTCTTTGATTCCAAACGTTTTCTAGCATTGCTAAGCCGATGCAAACCGCTTTGAGTCGTTTCTTTACTAAGGTAGTATTTGCGCCTTTCTGAGTCATCTGTGACAAGGCATTTTCGAGTTTACTGATTGTCGATTGTAAAGATTTTATTGACTCCAATTTATCTACATTTGATATGTTTTCCATGTTAGTACTGTCCCTTCTTCGTTTCTGAATTATTTTGCTTGATACTTGATAAAATCGTTAAGAACCTGATTTCACTCGCAATATTTTAACATAAATAACCAACTCTCTTTGAGCGAGATTCTCAACAAACTGGCCCAATTGTTGAACACAAGTTAACTAGCACTCTTCAACTAACCTGCCTGTTAGTCCAATAGGAATTAAACAACTTTATTATTTTTTAAGCGACTTTATTGTAAATTAAACAACTTTTTGTCACTTAACATAATGTTCCTTATTCCACTAACGCACCATCTCAAATTGCTATTTTTTCCACAATTAGTTATTCAAGAATTTGTCCCGATACATAAAGAATAAGCACAATTCTCGCTACAGAATTGCGCCCGAGTGCGGAAGTTACTTTTTTTAGGAGGAATTGTTTAACCCCTTAAGCTCATCGAAATCTGCCGGTCTACAAACCCAAATTCTAAATATAATTTCCAATCACACCTCATGAACTGACCTAGGTTCTCCAATCAGCTAGTTTTCTTTACCTGCTTGGTGAAAGCTGCTCTCCAGGAATCTCCTGTAATTTTTCAGTATGAACGAACATATTCGCTGCTGGCATTTGTACTTGATTCTCATGGAATATAGACATTAGTTCAAACCTTACTTGCCTGGAGGTTTCAAAATACTCCTCAGGTTTAACCAAACCTACAATACAAAATTCATACCCAACATATTTAAGATTTGGATTTAAGTCTGTAACACCAACATATTGAAATGATTCAACAGCCTCGTCCTCTATCCTATATAGGCTTTGTTCCAATTTTTCATTGCAGATAACACATACTTTTTCTAACAATTCCTTTATTCTTGTAGGATCTTCCTGATAACTTACCGTAATCCGTTCAATAACCCGCATCCAGCCTTTATTAAAATTTTGTATCGTTCTAATCTCTCCATGTGGGATGGTAAGGAGTTTTCCCGACCATTCACGAATTTGCATAAAGCGAATACCGATTTCCTCAATGGTACCTGAACTTGTTCCGTTAAAAGTAACAAAATCGCCGACACGAAACTCTTTGTCCGCTAATCTTGCGAACCCTAATATAACATCTTTTAGCATCTGTTGTGCAGCAAAACCGATGACAACTCCGGCAATCCCTGCACCTGCAAGAATACCTTTTATATCTACAAATTGACTAATTAGATAAAAAACAAGACTGATTAAAATTCCATACCTTAAAATTGAACGAATTACACTTTGAATCGTCTGTTCTACTTCTTCATCAAAAAAGCTTGACTTCCTAAAGAACCAATCAATAATACGGTTTATGACAAAGGACAAAGTCATGAGGACCAAAGCAAATAGTATAAATCTTAAAAGTAAAAACTCCCTTACATAATTAAAAAATTCCTCAGTAACAGTTAATAAATTCATCCATCCACTTCCTTAACTATGTATTTTGATTTTTATTCACAGTGCATCTTCAACAATATGAACCTTTAACGAAACAACTTATTGTCACTCAACAGTTCCTTAATCGATCTTTCAATTCCAGATGTTCTTTTCCTTTTTACTATAAATATACCCCTTTAGATTATCTAAAGGGGTATAAAGGTGCAATTTTTTATAAACGGTACGACTTTATTTCAAATCCACATAAGTAATATTTACTCGTGTTAGATATCTAATTAAATCTATTAGTAACAAGGAATCAACAAAAAAAGCCGCATTTGCGACTCATGAACTTATAGAAACTAGTGCACAACCAACTATTATTACTCCTATACACACCGTAATAGCACCGATATTGAAAATAAAGCTGATTAATATTAATGCTAGTGCTTTAGCTACAAATTTATTTCCACGTTCTCTCCATTTTTTAAAAAATGATGTTACAAAGTATCCTAAAGGTAATACTCCGCCTAAAATCATAAGAATTCCTATTATCTTCTCCATCTTTCCTCCTAAAAATCAAAAACCTTTCATATTTTAACTAGGATCTTTGCGAATTATCAATACTAAATTTTAAAAAATCTTATGTTTTCAACCACAACACGATGTATATATGTATATAACGTTAGAAAAAGAATGCCATTTTCTAGAAGCCTCTCTGTTACATTTCAATTTTGATTTTCACATCAAAAAAATAAGACTGACTCATTATGTCAGTCTTTTTTACTGAAAGACAAGAGAAATAAAGTTTGAGGCTTACATTAACAGGAAAGACATGTTGTTTAACAATTATAAGAAAATGAAAGAGGAGTGGGTTTTCCACTCCTTTTATCGCGACATGTTTTTGTTGTTGGCTCTGTGGCAGAACCCCTATAAAGGGAAGCGCTCTTAATTGAGTGCTTTCAATTCATGACTCTTAGTAAATTTATGGATCCATTCATTTGAGGACCATATCGTAGTCGTTCTTGTCGATAGTATTCATATTGATTCATGAGTGTATAAAAGTAGGAATGCGGTAATACATAATGTTTCCTTCATCAAAAAGATAACAAAAAACAGTGGACGACAGCATTTCGCTATCGTATCCTAAAATGTATGCATAAAAACGAAAGGTGAGAAACAAATAGATGAGAGCATTAGATGAACTCGTATCGCAGCAAGAACTACACAAGGTCGTTCGCACGAACACACCATATTATGATTTGAAATGGGGTAAGGTAAAAAATCCAGCGAAGCAGAACACATGGAACTGGGCAGCATTTTTTCTTAATACATTTTGGTTCGCATATCGAAAGATGTACAAACCCTTTATCCTTTTCTTACTCATAGACATTCTTTGGACGATCCCCCCTTATCTTGCAGATATTCCGATTTGGACGGATTTCATTTATTATTTAGTATTATCTTTACTATCTGGATATATGGGGAACCGCTGGTATTACAACCATGTCGAACGCATCATAAAAAAATGTAACACCATATCAGAAACTCAACAAGATGCCTATTATCGTACAAAAGGTGGGACCCATATTGGAATTATGATCGGACTCAATGTTTTGGCGTTTGCAATTGTTTACGGCGCAGAAATGGGGTTGAATTATCTGCCAACCCAAACGAACATCACCAACATTGTACGCGATAGCAACGAAGGGGACACATTAGAAATTTATACGGATCACCCAAAATGGAAATTTATCAAACAAGAAGGGCGTCATTACGTGGTGGAATTCTCGGGGTATGACTATAGCACTAAAGAAAATGTACGCATTGAGTTTTATGTGTACTTAGACAAACAATTGTACGAATGGAAAAACATATATATCAATGGAAAAAAATTAAGCAAAAAGAAAGCGGAAGAATTTGAAGGATGGATTGAAGATGACTCGACGTATTGAACTGATTCGAATTTCTAAGATCAGATAGGATTACTCACATTTCAAAAAGAGCCTCACTTTCGTTGGATAGTCGGGATAACCATCCCGATAAATCCAAAAAATGTCGTGATAAAATGAAGAAAAAACCATAAAAAATAGGCGTATCAAGCAACGTGTTGATACGCCTTAAAACTATATTGTTAAACAACATGTGTCGTCGTGTCGTAATACTTACATTTCCGTCATTATGTTAAATTCAGTATTACATATATTCTCTATGCTCTTTTACACTAACGCACTCGTTAGCCATCCATGAAGCCATGCTTCACCACAGGATATGTAAGAAAATCTTGTTCTTATATGGTAGTAGAACAAGATTTTCTTATTATGTTCCTTGTATTTCAGTTTTTATAACTGAACAATCTTTGCATAAGTAATAATAGATATTCATTTCACCAAGTTGAAAATCGACAACTGAAATAAGTTCCCGTTCCCCAAGATCTTGTGTAATTGTAGCAATGTATTTCATTTCTTTAGAACAAGTTGGACATTCCAAATTGTCTGGAACATCATTGTATAAAGGGGCACCTAATAATCTACATAAATATTCTGAACCAAATAAATCAAAAGCCACCCAGTAGCTTTCTTCATTGGTAGGTATATCTTCATTTTTCATATTAATTAGCTTTACATTTGTTTTTGGGAGGAGCACTGGTAGCCTATATTCCTCTTCCATAATCCAATCTTCCGTATTATCCTGACTTATTATTTGAACTGTTTTACCCCCATTACTTAACTGAAAATATTGAGGCTCCCAAACCATCGCACAGTTCAGGCAAGAAACCAATGGTAAAATATTTAGTTCATCAACTTTAAGTTCAGGAATCCTTTCATCTTTCAAATCAAAACAAAATATTTGATGCATTTTCTCCCCGCATAGCTCACAAACGGGTAAATCACAATCTTGACCGCCGAAATAATGATTATATAAATCCTTTCCTTCAATTACCCGATATCCTTTAATTCCATTCCAGTGTTTTCCATAAGGTTTCTTTGTCATATTAAATCCTCGCTTAAGTAAAGATAAACTTCTACAATCACATCCATGCTCCACAACAACACCACAACATTCTCTACAACACTGTTGTTAGTTTAGTGGTCTGAAGAGGGTCTTATTAAACGATATTCCTCATAACAATATCACGAACATATGTATGATAACAACTATGAATACTATACATAATTAGTATAGATATTTTTTATATAACCACAAAAAAATAAGTAGAAATACATCGTTATATACTTTGTATTCTACTTATTAGTATAGTATTAATAATACGAAAACAGCCTTTAACTATAAGCGAAACTTTACCCTAATATCTACGTTTTTTATAACTACCACTATAGGCTACACCTTCTTGATTCAATACACATGAATAATTATTCCTTTTTTATTCATTTTTAAGCTAGATTATCCTTTTTTGTAGCACTTACGCGTGTAGTATGTAGTCTTTTTATTTTCTCCCCTCTTACTCTTAATAGACTACAGAAACTAACGCATGCGTTGGTTGAATTACTTACCGTTTAATCGCATCAACAATTAGCGATGGAAAACCAAGTTTATCTCCTTGATTTCTAGAATCATACCTTTTTGAACGGAAAATAACACCATCGTTCGCATCCCATTCGTTCTAATAAAATTGCCCATTTTCATCGCAATATTCAAGTAAAACTACTTCAAATCCAGCAGTCTCAAACATTTTAGTTAATGTTTTATAATTATGAACTATTTTATGGCTTGCAGCTGGATGGCGTTTAGGTCCAGGTCCGCCTACTTTAACTATATTTTGGTAGGTTTCATCTGGGAAAAATGCATCAGGGACGCCACAACGAATATGACCTGATGGTTTTAAAAATTTATAACAAATTTTAGCTGCTTTTACACCTTCTTCAAAAGTAAGATGTTCCCATACATGCTCAGCTAAAACAGCTGAAATGGAATTATATTCAAATCTTTCTTCCCAGGTAGTTTCAACTAATAAGCTAAGTTCATCTTCTTGAGTTTGAATCCAACCTGGATTATTGTTAAATGCTCCAACTACTACTTTAATTTCGTTTTGTTTTATTACCATCACTTTCATCTTATAAGAACTTTAATTCATTTTTTATAGTAAACATAGCCCACTCATAACCCATTAATGATTCGTATATGATAAAACAAGTTTTCCAATCCATATAAAAATAATTAGCCAAATACTAATAATAAGAAATCCTGTTATCCAATTTTTAGGTTTATTCATAGATGATTGTCCTTCTATCTTCCTTTTACAATCCTCTAATACTTCTTCAGGGATAAGCTTTAATGCCAAGTAGACACCTAAAGGAACAAGAATGAGATCGTCAAGATACCCTAATATTGGAATGAAATCTGGAATTAAGTCAATAGGGCTGAAAGCATAAGCAACAACAAGCATTGTAAATAACTTAGCATACCAAGGGACTCTTTCATCTCGATATGCTAAATACAGTACAAGAAGTTGTTTCTTTAAGTTTTTAGCCCATTTTTTCATTTTCTGTATAGTTGATAACCCTTTTTCTGTTTGAACTTGTTTATTTTGACTCAAAATATCTCCTCTTCTTTTCATTTTTTGTAGTTTTCTATTCTCAGAGAAAGATTAATATTAGAGATTCCTCTCTTTCTCCCCATCTGTTTTCAAAATTGAATAAACTAAAGCATCATTTGAATGATGATTTTGATAAATATAACCTCTCAATAATCCTTCTTTCTGAAAACCTATTTTCAATAATAAATGAGATGATGCCTCATTTTCAGGATAGGTAATAGCTCCGATACGAAATAAATCTAATTCTTGAAAACCATATTCTAAAACCGCTTTAACAGCTTCAGATGCATATCCTTTTCTCCAAAAAGAAGGATGAATATCGTAACCAATTTCAGCTCGTTTACTCCAAAGTTGTAAATTATTATAACCTACTGTACCGACAAAATCCCCCGTTTCCTTCACAACGATTCCCCAACGAATTGCACGTTTTTCTTGAAAATTTTTCGAAAAAGAATCAATCATTCGAACAACCTGCTCCCTCTCTTGAAAACAATTCATACCATAATAACGTGTTACCTCTTCAAGTGAAAAAATATCATATATATTTTGGCTATACGTTTGATTTATCTCAATTAAACTTAAACGGTCGGTTTCTAGAGTTGGGAATGTCATTGAAATCCTCCTTTATTTTTCATTATTATATTAATAACTATATTTAAGATAATTGAAATAAAAGAATATATATTTACATAGTGACATTATTAAAAAAGAAGGGAGTTGAATATATTGTAATACAATGTGATTAGTGGCAATAAAGATATTTAAAATTCTATTAAAAAATTAACCCTTAATCTCAACAAAATCTTGTAAATTTTTTTCAATATGGTTGTTTATTTTTTTACGGTAAATGGAGAAGTATTTTCAAATATAATATGTAGAGATTCGATAGATGCCTGAAGTCTTTTGTTTTTATCTAGTTCTTCACGTGTGATTGAAAAGTCTTCTAATGTCTCAGGATGATTATAATGCTTTAGTTCTCTTTCAATTTTCTCTAAGAGTGAAAGCATTGATTCATCCTTAAAATACCTTATCCCAGCTTTGAGTGCTGCCCAACTTTGAGGTTGAGCCATAAAATATGCGCTCCACCAGTAGAATTCGGTAAGTGATTTACTTACGTGATTATAGTACGCATAGAACATAAATAACGCTCGTTGACCTTCAGTTAATTGCTCATAAAACTGTTGTTTAATCTGATAACTACTCAAGGTAGTCTGTTCCACTACTCTTTTTTTATAAGTTTTAATAAGAGGTTCAAAGCATCTTTGACTAAGATCAGCACATGTTAATAAATCAAAATCTTGTTTTTTTATCTTGATTTCCAAATAAAATCACCCTCCTAGCTAAATAATACAATACTTCGAAATAAACTATGTAAAAATTAGCATATGGCACAATACGCCGATGAAGTGAATGAAACGATTTTATTGTAAATGCAATGCCATTATAATATTATCTGCATATTGTCCGTTCTCAAATTTAATTTGCTGCTTCTCTCTTCCTTCTTCTTTAAAGCCTATTTTTCCATAAACTTTTATCGCTCTTTCATTTGTTGATATAACACCTAAACAAATTTTTTCTATGCCATCTTGTGTTTTTGCCCAATCTATTAATTGTAAAAGCATTTTTGTTCCTGCACCTTGATTACGATAATTATCTAAAATGCCTATTCCAAATGAGCCGGTGTGATTTAAGCGCTTCATTGAGTTTCTAGTAAACACTAAAAAACCAACAATACGTTCACCGTCTTCTGCAACAAATGTTACACCGCCTTGTTGACTATTTGTTATTGTTCTCTGTTTCTGCATTTCAATATCTACATGAAATTCTTCGCTTGTAACTAGAAAAAACTCATTTTGAGATATAATGCTTTTTCGAATATATAAAATGCATTCTGCGTCTTTTTCTGTTGCCTCTCTTATGAACAATCCAATCCCTCCAATATTCATTCCCTTCTTCTCATTTCTATTTTCCCTTGATTTTAAGTAACACCGTACGTTTGCAATCCCTACTTCCTGTAAATTCAACAGTAAATTCACTGACTCCTGTTAAAAAGAAGACGCTGTATAAAAAGAAGCAAATTGTATCCACAGTTAATTGAGAACGATTTAAGTCCCTATCATTATCTCCACTATTTGTTTGAAACTCTACCAAACATAGATCTAATGAATAAAGAAGAAATAGACAAAGTCTTGCCGTGTTCATCTGATTTACCGTCTATATGCAGAGTACCAATAAAAAATGAAACAAACAAAAAGTAGGCCCGAAATACTCCACTCATGTATTATATTTTAGGGCTACTTGACGTTTACTTTTAAACTTCCATTTCTCGTACAATTTGGACAGAAAATTATAAAGAAAAGGCTCCCCCTTCATATAAGGGATAAGCCTATTTTACAAAGAAAACAGCTCTTGCACCTCTTCAATAAATAATTGGACTGCAAGCGATGATTCCTTTAATGAAGGGACAGCTAGACCAATTTCTCTCCAAACTTGTGGTTCTAGCTCTCGAGTTCGAACATTCGGGGGGAGATTAGATAAGGATAATTCAGCTAAGATGGCCAACCCTAGCCCTTCTTGTATCATATTTAGTGATGTCGTTACGGTAGAAACTGCATATTCAATGCGAAGCGGTACTCCGGCTTGTTTAAACATATCGATAATCGGCGGTTCATATCCCCCTTTAAAAATAATGATTGGTTCATTATTCAAATCCTGTATTGTAATAGCTGATTTCTTATATAGGGTGTGATCATCTCGTAGAACCACAACCATTTTCCCCCTGGTCAATGGGATAATTTCCATTTCTTCATTTGGAAGGATAACTATCCCGATATCTATGACGCGAGACAATAACCAACCTTCTACTTCCTTAAGTGTTCCTTCATAAAGGATCAGCTCTAAGTTCGGATATTTCTGCCGAAAGATGTTAATGATTTTAGGTAAGAAATATGCGGAAGCACTCGGAAAACTTCCAATACGAATTGTCCCTACTTCATGCCCCTTTTCTGCAGCTACTTCTTGTTCCACCTTTTCTATCCCATTCAAAATCTCTCGAATATGAATAAGAATGCGTTTCCCGACATCAGTAAGAATTAATCCTTTTCTCTTATCACGAATGATTAGTGTGACGCCTAATTCTGATTCAATACTAGATATAGCGTGGCTCACAGCTGGTTGTGTCATATTCAGACTTTGAGCAGCTTTCGTGAAACTTCCCATTTCGATGGTTTTTACAAATACTTGAAGTTGCGTAATAGTCATAACTAATTACTTATACTCCTTATAAAAAAGATTCATTTTATTTATTATGTCCAATATCATATCATAGTGAAATGAAATACAACAAGGAGGTCATAACGTGACACAACTTTCGCGAACAAGAATGGCCTTACTTCTCACATTTCTTGTCATCATGTGGGGAATCAATTGGCCTTTGTCAAAATTCGCTCTTCATTATACGCCGCCAGTGTTGTTTGCGGGAATGAGAACAGTGTTAGGCGGATTCATCCTACTTATTTTTGCCTTGCCAAAATATAAAGAGTTGAACTTAAAGAAAACATGGCATTTATACTTTATTTCCGCTTTACTTAATAACATATTATTTTATGGACTTCAGACTATAGGACTTGAATATATGCCAGCTGGCCTGTTTTCAGCTATCGTTTTCCTTCAGCCAGTGCTGCTCGGTATTTTCTCTTGGATTTGGCTCGAAGAAGCAATGTATGGATTAAAAATCTTCGGCTTGATTCTTGGATTTTCCGGTGTGGCTGTTATAAGTTCGAGTGGTTTAAGTGGTCATATTTCTATCGTTGGAATATTACTCGCTTTAGGCTGTTCCCTTGGCTGGGCACTTGGTACGGTGTTCATTAAAAAAACCGGTAATCGTGTAAACGCAATTTGGATGGTTACACTTCAACTGATTATTGGTGGCTTTTTCTTAATCGGGTTTGGATCAGAATTTGAAAGCTGGTCTAGTATTGTTTGGAACGTGCCATTTACATCTATATTATTGTTTGTCTCTATCTTTGTTATTGCATTGGGCTGGTTAGCTTACTTTACACTTATCGGCTCAGGAGAGGCAAGCAAAGTGGGAGCCTATACATTTCTCATTCCACTTATTGCGATTATAACGAGTGCTATTTTTTTACATGAAGCAATTACCCTTAGTCTTTTTGTTGGACTCTTATTCATTGTTGTGAGCATCTGTTGTGTGAATATGAAGCCTAAATCACTTGCAATTAAACAACAAGTTGAACCTAAAAAATGTTAATTAAAATTATTAAAGAAAGCGCCTATTTTTCAACATAGGCGCTTTCAACCACACTATACATGGTGGCACTTCCTCTAGCACCTCGCGATGTGTATGTTTTCTTCTACGACAGGGACATTCATAGAAATCCAATTCACACGCTCATTTTTATTTTGATCTTCAGTTTCAGGTGATAATTTTTTCAGCCAGTAATATAGCCAATGAACTGGTAGGTTCTGTTTTTGACACCAGGAAACGTTTGATAATCCACTGCTTTTATAGTCTTGAATATAAGTTTCCCATTCTTTCTTTAATAGGTGTCTTTTCATAAAAAAACCTCCACATGTAGTATGTAAGGAGATTATCTCAGGAGTTAATGACAAATTGTAGGTGGGGAATATTTGACGCTTACAGTTAATTCAAGAATCATTATTTTGATTCTTTCACTTTCACAGGCATACTTCCAATCACATTTGCTCCATTTTTTAAAGTTATTTTTACATTTCCAGATTCTTTAAACGTATAAGGAGACAGTTCATAAATTTCTTTTATTTTAAATTTCTGATTCAAGTCTTGTATAGATCTAGCCGTAAGCAGAGACATTTTAGGTTCCCAAACTTCTTCTTTGCCAGATGGATACGTGATGAATATTCGAACATCCGCTGGATGAATGTCTTCCCAAAGTATGATATACATTTGTGTTTCTTGGCCTTTTTTAATCAACGCATCCGAATAATACCCTAACTCTCCAATGTTTCCAAAAACAGTATATTTCTCATTATCTATTGTAATATCAATATACGGGAGTTTATATGTCATTTTATGATATATTCCGTAAGCAATACAAAAGGTAGAAATAATCGTAAGTCCTATAAGGAATTTTTTCAGTTGTTTCCCTTGAAAACTCACCATCATAACCGAGTTTGGAGCGAATTTTTCTGCTAATAAAAAAACAAGGATCACAATTAAAATTCCAATCCCAATAAAAATATACATACAATTCCCTCCCGCTAGATACATGTAAATTGCACCTCTTAAAAGCTTTTTCTCACCGCCCCCTCGTTTTCCTTCCTAATCACAATAAAAAATTTGAAGGTGAAAAAACTCACTCTTCTACAGCAATTAAATATTACTTACAAGGTGTTTTCTCTGAAATAATATATATATGAACGATCCTATAAAATTAGAAAAGAACAGGCCGTTTATTTTCGGAAAAGATAAACGGGATACATTTTCATCCATGTAAAAATGGAGCCGTAATACATACAGCTCCATTTTCCATATATCACTATTCATTTATAGTTTCAAAATGTTTCTAATACAATTTTCCCAACCGTACTTCCTGTTTCAATCATCGCATGCGCTTTTCTAATATTAGCAGCGTGAATTGGCGATAACGTCTTGTTTAATGTCGTCTTAATCGTATTTTGCTCAAGCAATTCACTAACTTGATTTAATAAGAGATGTTGATTAATCATATCTTCTGTATGGTACATAGGTCGTGTAAACATGAATTCCCAAACAAATGTAGCACTTTTACTTTTTAATAAACCTAATGCTAATGGTTTCTCATTTTCTACAATAGAACAAATCCCACCTTGTGGTTTAATTAATTCTGCCATGCCATTCCAATGTTGATCTGTATTATTTAAGCAAAAAATGTAATCGACCTCTGCTATTTCAATCTGTGACAATTGTTCTTTAAATGATTTATGGTGGTTGATCACATAATCAGCACCTAAGTTTTCTACCCAATCTTTCGTTTCAGTTCGAGAGGCTGTTGTAATGACATTAAGACCCGCCCATTTCGCTAATTGTATTGCAATAGATCCTACACCACCTGCGCCGCCAATGATTAAAATATTTTGGGATTTGTTCTTTTCCTTATTATTAAAATCAATTGCTAAACGTTCAAACATTCCTTCCCACGCTGTAATAGCTGTTAAAGGTATAGCAGCTGATTGTGCGTGAGTTAAATTTTTCGGTTTTGTTCCAACAATTCTTTCATCTACTACATGATATTCACTATATGTACCAGGTCTTGTAATACTCCCTGCATAGAAAACTTCATCACCCGGTTGAAATAATGTACACTCTTCCCCAACTTCTACAACAACGCCACTAGCATCCCATCCAAGTATTTTTGGCTCTTCTTCTTTCTTATCTTTTGGCGCTCGAACTTTTGTATCAACGGGATTAACAGAAATGGCATGGATTTTAACGAGTAAGTCCCTTCCTTTCGGTATAGGTCTTGGTAATTCAATATCAATCAAACTGTTCTCATTTTCGATTGGTAAATATTCTAATAAACCAATTGCTTTCATGTTCATTTCCTCCGTTTAATAAAATTTGTCTTCTCCTTGCATTATAAATTGCAAAATTAAATTATGTAAGAAGGCACATTCATGTAGTATAGTATCATTAGTGTTACTGTTACCATCAATAATTATTACTATGGAGTGCTGTCTTTATGAGGAATAGAAAAAGCGGTTATGGTTGCCAGGAGGGTTGTCCTGTTGAAATAACACTAGATGTTATCGGCGGAAAATGGAAAGGTGTTATTTTGTATCATCTATTAGATGAAAAAAAGCGTTTCAATGAGTTACGAAGATTAATCCCCGGCATTACACAACGAATGTTATCTTTACAATTAAGCGAACTAGAAAATGACGGAATTGTACATAGAAAAGTTTACCCAGAGGTTCCCCCTAAAGTAGAGTATTCTTTAACTGATTTCGGAAGAACGCTAGAGCCGATTATTGTCCAAATGAGGAATTGGGGAAAAACATATCAATCGAGATTAATGGAGAAATCAGAAAAATTGAAATAGGAAGCTGAATTATATCAGCTTCCTATTTTTTAATACAAAATGGGTATTTATCAAATAACTTTGTCACAGTTCCCTAGTAACAATATTAACTATGGATAATAACTCTTTTAAATCATCGATTACATGTTCATCTGTAAACGGATTTCCCCAATATGTATCCTTCTTCCATATTGCATGCATTCCTACATTCCGAGCTCCTACTACATCATTCTCTGGATGATCACCTACATATACACTTTCTTCAGAACTGACACCTAATCTTTCTAAAGCTCTTAGGAAGATTTCAGCTTGAGGTTTTTTAAGGCCTTCTTGCTCTGAAACTAATATGATATCCATGTACTTATCAATCCCTAGAGCACGAATATTCAGTAACTGGAATTCAGTGAATCCATTTGTAATCATACCTAATAATATCCCGCTATTTTTAAGCTCTTGTAATACGTGCTCCATGTTAGAAAAAGGAATACAGTGATGTTGAAAGTTGCTTATGTAATCCTCTAACAGCTGCTCCCAAGTTAAACTAGAGATAACATATTCTTGGAGTAATCGCTCATATACTTTGTCTTTCCAAACATAGCCCTTATTATCTAATTCAATAAATCGATTTATATATAGCTCTTCAGGTACATGTTCTAGTTCATTGATGTACCTCTTATATTGATCTTTAATGAAGAGTTTAAGAGAACTATCTCTATCTAATAGAGTTCCATCTAAATCGAAAATAACAGCTTTAACCATTCTTTCGCCCCCTTACTTAAGCGATTGTTACGCATCTGATTTTGGAGGAATCCATCCCGTATTTTGACTCCATTTATCCGCTTTTCTAAGAATCTCCCAAATTAGAGGATCTTTTGCTTCCGTATACATACCTCGATCATTTACGTATTCTTTAACTAGTTTATATTTTAAGTCTTCATATCGTTTACAGTCTTCTGGATGATTGCGCATATAATCTCTAAATAAGAGCGCAAGTTGCTCAGGCCAACTCCCTTCGCGTCTCACATGTATATGCGTTCTCTTGTTACCAGGGGCTTCACGAAAATAACGTTTAGAACGATCTGAATTATCCGCCCTATGAATGAACCCTAAACTTTCTAGAGGTTCCCTAAAGGAATCCAATAATTCTAATGTTCTTACAGAAATTTGTACATCAATAATTGGTTTTGCCGCTAAACCAGGTATTGATGTAGAACCAATATGGTCAATTCTTATCGCAACGTCCTCTAAAACAACTCTTAGCGAATTACCTAGATCTTGAAATTCTCTTGGCCATTCACTTTTATAAGGTACTACAATAATTTTATCTGACATTCAAATCCCTCCCCAAACCCGTTATCAGATTCTTATTATATATCTCCTATTACATATCAATATTTTACTATAGACAATCCTAATAATATGAATTTCACAGGAGTAAAAAATACATTTCTATCATACCTAAAGGATTTTAACTGTAAATTGAAGTATAGAAATATGCATGCTATTGAAGGAGGCTGGAGAATGGAGATTAATTGGATACAATTGATGTTTTGTCCTTTTATGGTTGCCTTAATCATTATTTCTCTGATTGGAATATATTTTAGAAAATCAAGCATATACCAATACAAAATTAAATTGAAATAGGAAGCTGCATTATATCAGCTTCCTATAATTTTTAAAAATATATTTAAGATTAGCTCCCCACATGTTTTTGTGACGAAATTGAAGGCTGACTAGAATTTTCTTGTTTTGTGATAGGAGATACGAAGATTGGATTACTTTTAAATAACACACTGACTGCATATGCAACGATTACATTTAATATAAGAGCAATAAGGCCGATATTTATATTGTAAATACTAATTTTCCCTATACTCATTCCAAGTACCGCCACATCTCCGACAAGAATACCTGCAGCAATTCCAATTGGAGTAAGTTTACGGATAAAGAAAACACCGATAAATCCTGGAAGAATCTGTCCAAATCCATAGTAAGCTGTATTAACAAGAGATATCATTAAGCTAGGAGCAAAAATCGTTATGGCCATAGATAGCAGTAAGTATAAGATGACTACAGCTTTAATTGATTTTAGCTGCGCTTGTTCCGAAATATTCTTTATAAGATTACGGGAAACTAAGGCACCAATGACGAGACTAATCATAGATAGTACTACAATGCCTGATAACACTGCTCCTGCTGCAATGACGCCAATTAACCATGGAGGCAGCAGAGAAATTGCCGTAGCCATAAATGCACTGTTAGGTTTGTCTAGATTTGGTATTGTAGCCAGAGCAAAATACGAGATGATAATTAAAAACGGAAACATGAACATATAGAGCGGCATGACAATCTGTGCTTTTTTTACCGCTCGTTCAGAACGACCAGTAAAAAATACACCTGTAACATGAGGAACTGCATAAAATGCAAATGCTTGAAAAATGATAGTTGAAATGGCAAAGTTCATATCCATTGGTTTGTCAACTTTGACTAAAGCCCCCTGTTGTTTCGCCATTTCAAATAGGTGGGACACACTGCCAACCTTGTGTAAAACTGCTCCGCCTACAATCACAATAGCAAGAAACATCAGGATATCTTTTACGATAGAAATAATAGCCGGTGCTTTGACACCTGATACCGATATGTATATATAAGCCATAACTCCAGCGATAATAGTCGCTACAGGAGCTGATAAGTGAAACCCCAGTGCATTTAAAGAAACAACCAGCCCTTCGAATTGTAATTGAGCCCATGGAATCAAAAAAATAAGGGCTGTTATGGTAACAGTCAATTCCAGACCTCGGTGCGAGTAATGACCTTTAAAAATATCCGCTATGGTCATAGCACCGTACTGCTTACCTGCCCTCCAAATTAAAGGTGCAAAGAAATAGCCGACAGCATAAGCCAATAAGATATACCCTAAAAACCATATTCCATAACTTGGCCCTTTTGCATATACACCACCTGGAAATCCTAAAATCGTACCTACACCGTAGATTTCACCCACAGCTAAGAAAAATAGCAATATAGCGTTAAATTGTCGGCCTCCTACTAAATATTGCTCTACGCTGATTTGCTCACTCTTCTGTCTTGAATATACAGCATACAGAATAGTAGAAAGTATGATAACAGAAAAAATAATAAGTGACATACGGTATCCCCCTTTTCTATAAATCCCCCTTCAGATTATGACGATCATACAACATCCAAGATAACCAAAGACAAAGCGAGGTAAGCGGCAGCCATAGAAAAATCCAAAAATAAATGATTGGGAACCCCATGATGCTTATATCAGATGATGCAATAAATGGTAAGACACCAACAATAGCTGCAAACGGAATAATCATTCCAATAAGAATACTGCCGAACTTCATAGTGTACACCTCCTTTCAAAATAATATGACAATTTATAGAATTATCATTTTCTACATAAAATGGTAATTTCCTTTTTTGATTCAAAATTAATAACAATGAATATAGACCAAAACATATAAAAACACGGCCGACAAGTAAAATCGGCCGTGCTATTTGTAAAGTCATAACTTATCTTACACGATTTTGGTGATATCGAAACATAAGAAGCCAAGTGATGCTAAAAATAGGGAAAATAGCACATTAGTACGAATTAAGATCATAAGAGCCTCGCCCATCCCATCTTGATAGATAAATTGAACTACCCCCACCTACCGTTTCGCTCTTGAGATGAGGGTCTGCTCGCCAGATATGATAAATAAGCAGTTTTCTTCATTTTGAATTCTAAAACCTATGTTTCTTATTTTTTTACCACTCCAAAAGTAATTTTCATACTTGGGGCGTAGATTAAAGAGGAATTAATATTAAATGCTTTAGAAAATCGTAGTTCTGCTTCATACTGATCCTGTGCTTCAGTAAATGTAGCCCCTCGATTTACTAAGTTCTCAATAAACTCTTTCCTTTCAGTAGGAGCTGCACCTAATCCTTCTTCTTTGAGTGAATCATATAATCTCTGTTTATCTGTTTCGTTTATATTAGAGTCTAGAAAATTAACTTTATCACTAACTCGGCAATCAATATTTTTTACACCTAATTCGCTCAGATAGATCGGTAACTTACTCCCGATGTTTCCATCTTTTCCATTTCGTTTTGTATCTTCCTCGAACAGTTTTTGAAGAAAACCAAGCTGAATAATTTCTGATTGGTCGTGTTTGTTAAGGTTGTACGAAGACATATTGGAAATCCAGTGCGGTTCAAAACATATGATATTACCTTCATCAACGACTGAATGAATCATTTTCTGCAACATTTTTATCGGATCAGCCATATGTAACAAAAAGGCATGACACACCGCTATGTCATACTTACTCTCTAATTCAATTTCAGTAACATCAGCTTCAATAAATTCAGCTTCATATGGAAGGTCCTGAAACAGATTCTTTGCTGTATGAATCAATTGCTGTCCTTTATCAATACCTGTATATCTTGAACCTAGTGGTAACAGGGGTAACAGTTTAAGTCCTAAATATCCATACCCGCATCCAAAGTCAATGATATGTACGGGTTTAGAAATTTTCCAAACTGAATTCACTAAAAACCCTAAATAGTCATCGTTATAATATAAATCTCTTGTATTCCTTAAATAATCCAACTTATTATCCCAATAATAATCTTCCAATATAACAAGCTCCTTTCTCCATGTTTAGTTAGTATTTTGAGTTAACTTAAGTCACAAAAGCAGAAATTAATTTCAGTGAAGCTTTATCCTTCATCTACGAATGTTTATGTTCTCTTGAAATTCCCTTTCCTTTCTCCTGTTGAATACCGCAAACAATATACCAAGACAGAAAGAACCTATAAAAGATGAGAGAACTCAATCATCCACGCCCTTATCAAAAAGTAAGACTAAATAGAAGAGATTTTAGTTGTATGCTATATATATTCAATTAACATAACTTACCATTTTATGTATAATTAAATGGTATATTTCGGAAACCACACGAATTGTAATCTAAAAAATGGGTTAAAAGAATAGGAGGAATGTTATGACTCGTTGTACAAATTGTAAGGCGAAATGGAAAGCAAAAGATGTATGGTCTCTTTTTTTCCAAAATGATGGTAAAGATTGTCCGTATTGTAATCAAAGACAATATATTTCAGCCGAAACCTTTCGTTTTTCAAGTGACATTATACGTGGCCTCTTTTTATCCCTTTTTCCTTTCTTCGTTGAACTAAGCGATGAGAGCCCTTTAGAAGACTTTAAGAAAAAATAATATAGATTTACTCCGTTTTATCTCCCCTTCTCTTTTAATATAAAAAGATTAACCAAAACATGTTCTTATTTATAAGAAAAAACGTATCTTTAATTCCACTAAAAACGAGAGATTATGGTGAAAAAAATCCTAATCGTAAGAAAATCAAGAATGCCACTTCCAGTAAATGTCTTAACGTAGAAAATGTGATATTTAGTTAACTGTACCTCTAATATAAGACTAAACAAAAAAATGAGAGTATGTATAACACCCCTCACACCTGAAGAAAAGTTCTATTCAGCTGCCTTGTTACGAAACTTTCGTATATCTTTCATGATAAAAAGGACAGATATGAAAACAACAGTATCACAAAGAAGCATAAAAAATATATTAAACATCGAGCTTCCACCTGCTGATGCTATGGCACCTCCCAATCCAAAAAAGAGAAGTAAAGAGTTAGACGGATATAGATAATTCCTACGTATGATAACAAATACAACACTAAATACGACTAATACATATGTAACGTATTTCAGCACTTCTACCAGCACTTCCATTACTTATCCACCCCTTTTATTCCTTTATATTCCATTTTATCATGTAATACACAGAAAAAATATATTGTATTCATGTGAAGTTAATGTAGCAGCTCATTATATTACTTTACCATTTTGTAAACAGTCATTTACAATAAACAGAAGAAAGCTTTTATTTTACCGAAAAATAGCAATATAATGTTTACTAAATTAATGGAGGAAGAACAATGATGGGCGATAAAGATTTATTAAACGAATACTTGAATCTGTTGATGAATATGTTTGGAACTTTCAAGTTATTATCCGAAAAATCATCAGAATTTACGCATATAGAACAGCACGTAGTTGAGTATGTTTCCCAGCAAAGTAAGCCTGTAAATTTGAAAACGATAGCTCATGATTTAAATATACCTAAGCAACAACTCAGTGTAACAGTACGTAACTTGGAGAAAGATGGCTATATAACTAAGAAACAAGATGATTCAGATAAACGAGCAATTTTAATTTCGCTAACGAAAAAAGCAGAAGATGTGCAACATGAACGATGGAAACAGATATATAACAATTTCACGGATAATCTTGAAAAACTTTCGGATGAAGATCGGCGTGACTTGTTGTACGGATTACATAAAACAAATAGAATGCTAGCAAAAATGGTCGAGGATAATTAATCATGGAGTAAAAAGAACGTGTTTCGATAAATGGAATTGGACACAAAGTTACTCACGTAAGAATAGGCTGAATTTGTTTTTACAATTAACACTATTATTGATTTATCTTCTAGTACAACGAGAATTCTGATACAGCAGTTTGAAACGGAGGATTTTTATGGTAAAAATGATAGATTTACAATCGGTTCAAGGTACTATGCTCATTCCCCTTTGGGGACGTGCCAGTGGCAGCGAGAAAAATCTAGAAATTTTGGATGACAGGGAAGCTATTGACATTATCAAAAGATCTGATTTTGATTTTACTGATATAGCCAAAACGTTTGGTGAATACGGCGGGATAACCTACATCGTTCGTGCTCGCAAAATTGATGACACAATCCGCAGCTTCATCACTAAGTATCCTCGGGCTACCATTGTAAACATCGGCTCTGGGTTAGATACCACCTTTTCAAGAATCGACAACGGGACTATCAATTGGTATAATCTCGATTTGCCCGATGCAATAGCTTTTCGTAAAACTTTAATAGCAGATTCGCCGAGAAATGTTAGCATTGCCAAATCTTTTTTTGATATTTCGTGGTTTGAAGATGTTAAGTTTAATGAGGACGATGGAATACTCTTCGTCTCAGCAGGAGTTTTTTATTACTTTCAGGAAAGTCAACTTAAAGAAATGTTTTCCGCTATGGCGCAGCGCTTTCCTGGCGGCGAATTATATTTCGACGCGGAATCAAAATTTGCGCTGGGGCTTTCAAACCGCACAGTTAAAAAGGCTGGCAACAAAGGCGCCATGATGTACTTTTACGTCAATAATCCAAAAGCTTTGGAAAAATGGTCACCAAAAATAAAGGTATTAAGCTGCGAATCGTTTTTTAAAGGAATACCTACAAAAAAACAATGGGAAAGCAGCACGCGTGTAATGGTACGAATCGTTGATCTTATACAGATGCTGAAATTCGTCCATCTGCGCTTTGAGGACAGATGAAAGTAACTGGAGACCTGATAAGATTACAAAATATGAAAGATGTCAGTATTATTGACGGAATATTGATAATGGAAACAATGAAAAAATATGGCTCTTTGCCATGTTTTTTATCATAAATATCTTTTAGGGATATCGATTTGTCTAATTGAATATATATTATGGAATCATTTATCAAAAAGGGGATATATGATGACATTATCAAAACTGATTCAAACCTTGTCATTATTAAGTGCTGTAGCTGTTCTTATTGTCTCTGTTTACGGTTTTATCACCGAATCAATCAGCTCCAATATTTTAATGATTCTACTATTTGTAATGACCGTACTTCAAGCAGTTAGAGCTTATCAAATAAAACAAAAAGCTACATTTATGCTTACCTTTTGGGTGGCTATATTTATGCTCCTTCTATTAGGAAAAATATACTTCTTATGATACAAAAATGAAGCCTTTAGTAAAGGCTTCATTTTTATTAAGTTAGAATTTTCAATTATAATCATCGTATATATTTGAAAGAAAAGAATGAGTCTATTCTGCCCCTTTTCTTACTTATAAAAAGAATCCTACGATTTTTAAATTAGGTAGTGATGAGATGAAATAAAAATGAAGACATGTCCTAAATGCCGTAAAAAAATAGAGAAGAAAATCCTCTTTTTACGAAACAACTCCTATAAGCTTGTTTGTACACACTGCAATACAACATTACATGTAACAAAAAAATCTTTTCTGATATACTTTCTTGTTTATGTACTAATTTGTTTTTTAATTTTTATGAGTTCCATTGAAACCGCTAATAAATTCGTTATGTTTGGCCTATGGGGTTTGAATTCAAATTTTATAATTCAACCGATTGCTTTTTTCTATGAAGAAACATAATAAACTTCTTTAGCATATAAATCCGCAGTGAGAATTACGCACTAAACAGCACAAAAAAGCTTTCGATAAATTTAACTACAAACTTTTTTAAATGCCTTTACTATTAAATTCAGCACTCGATATTTGAATAACTGTTACCCCATAAGATGAGATAAAAAATATCGAAAACCATAAGCACCTAAAGAACTAATACCTGTAACTAAAACTGCAATTGCTAAATATGAATTATAGCCAGATTGTTTTCTCGAACGATATAAATAAAGAATAGATAGACATAAACTAATGATAAAAAAGACGATCCATACAGAGTTGGGAGCAAAAACTTCGAAATTAGTAAAATAAATTACTATATAGCAAACATTAACCAAGAGTAGTAGCACTAAGATAAATTTCTTCAAAATTACACCTTCCTTTTACCAGGTTAACCAACCGAGTTTTGGTATATAAGTAAATTGATGCAAATTGTTTTGAATAGAAAATTCTACACTCTCTTTTTATTCAACTTAAATTCTCTTATTACCTTTTAACCCATATAAAAAGTATTTTCAAAACTCTCACACTATGATAAGTAGATCCGAATAAACAGTTCCCATTAATCCTTCACCTACATATTTTCGAATTATCTCTTCGAATGGAACAATTAACTTATCTTCTTTTTCTTTCCTTTAATAAATAGGGCCTTTCTCTGCTTTTAATGCTTTTCTTACTGTATTTCTTGAGACATTTAATAATTTGATAATAGATCGAATAGAATGTCCTTCTTGTTTTAGTGCTCGAATGGTTGCCCCCTTGCTTAAACTCCTCTCATTTCGTTATAAGAGAATTGTAATTTTTATTTTAGGGATGGGTCACTTTTCATTGTAAATCTACACAGTATGTCCAAGTTTGTTAGATTCCTTGCACCAGATCTAAAAAGTATTGAATAATTCTTTATATTCAGTATAATTAACTTGTAACTATAATAACGTTTTTAGTTACTATGGGTATACCACTTGATTTCTAATAGAAGATTCCCCGTAAATCAAGTAGTAGCAAAAATTTTTTATACATTTTTGCATTCGGTATCCCCCACAAAAATGTTTCTTTCAAATAAACAGGAAGAGCAATTTGCCTATTATCGCAAATATGATCGATGAGAAACTAGAGGACGCTCAAGAACAATACACCAATCTAAGACATAATAATTTAAATATTGGCATGAGTTGTACAATGATAATAATGCGGTTTTACAAGAGAATAAGGGGGTTTAAGAATGCCAGACATCGTATTTCTTCATGGCGAGGTTATTACGGTAGATGAACAGAATCGAATAGTAGAAGCGATTGCGGTAAAAAGGAACCGGATTATCGCCGTCGGTACCTCAGAGGAGATTAAGCGTCTTATCGGTCCGCAGACAACGGTAATTGATTTGAAAGGGAAAAGCCTCTTGCCGGGATTTATCGACTCACATTTGCACATTTCCTCGTATGGCATAGACAAGCTGGGGGTAAGTTGCAAAGCTACCCATATTCATTCCCTGCAGGATATTTTTCAGGATTTACGTAAAAAAGCGTCCGGGCTCCCGGCAGAAAAATGGGTGCGGGCTTGGGGTTTCAACGAGACCAAAGTCGCGGAACAGCGGTATCCGACTAGAGAAGAATTGGATCAGATTTCAAGGGAACACCCGATTATCATTATACGCGCGTGTAATCATATTTCGGTGGTCAATTCAAAAGCACTGGAAATCCTCGGTATTCACAAGGATACACCCGATCCTAAAGGTGGGATGATTGAACATAGCGCCGAGGGAGAGCTTACAGGTCGTTTAATTGAAACGGCTCATTTCCAAATTGCCAATAAAGTAACCTATTCCGAAGAAGAAATAGCCCAAGCCTTGGCGTTAGCGTCTGCCGATTTTGTAGCGGCTGGGATTACCAGTATCCATGATGCAGGTTGCAATGACTCCGAGGGGTTTCGAGCGATGCATGAGGCGGTTCGTCAAGGCTTGGTCAAAGTGCGCATTTATGCGATGGTCTGCGCATTAGACAACCCCGAATTATTTTTGGAAAGTATGATTAACTCTGGAATGGTAACAGGCCTAGGGAATGACCGGTTTAAAATCGGACCTGCAAAGCTGTTCACGGATGGTAGCAGCAGCGGTCCGACCATTGCAACCCGTAAGCCGTATACAAGTAACCCAGAGGATTACGGTATTTTGTACTATACACAGGAAGAACTAAACCGACAATTAGTAGAGGCTCATAAGAAAGGATTTCAGATTACAGCCCATGCGCAGGGAGATCGTGCAATTGAAATGGTATTGAATTGTATAGAGGCCGCCCTGAAGGAATATCCTCGCCCAGATGCCCGACCACGTATTGAACATGCAGGGATTTCAGAACCGGATCTAATTGAACGGATGAAACAGCTTGGCGTCATCCCGATACCTAACCCTGCTTTCTTCTATGAATATGGAAATGGATACGTCCATAACTACGGAGAGCGGGTGAATCAAATGTATCCACTTCGTGACTTTTTTAAAAATAACATCATTGCAGCAGCGGGCTCCGATAGCCCAGTGACCGATTATCGTCCGCTATTCGGAATTCAAGCGGCGGTGAACCGGAAGAGCAAGCAGGGACAGGAGATTGGAAGCAATCAAACTGTTTCCGTAACAGAGGCGATCCGAGCTTACACATGGAATGGAGCTTACGCGAGCTTTGACGAACAACACAAAGGGAGCATCGAAGTTGGAAAACTGGCCGATCTAGTAATCCTGGACGGAAGCATTTTGCAAGCTGATCCTGCCGATATCGCTGATCTTCCTGTTCACATGACGATTATTGATGGAGAGATTGTCTATCAAGCTAGATAGTCCCAAGGCAATGAAGCATTAGGCGTAAAAGTAAATGTTTATCTTGTTCGATCGATAGGTGATCGGACAGGGTAAACATTTTTATCTGTCTCTGATGAACCAAGTATCCTTATACTGTACCCATCAATGTATTGTTTGTTCAGGAGATATATCCAACTATCATGAAAATGCAAGCAAACAACCAGGTGCCAGAATTGGAAGGATGAATCAAAACAGCTACCACGGGACTTTTACCCGGATAGCTGTTTTGATTTAGTGGTGAAGAATGTATCGGTCGAGGGGGATTCCAGTTCAAAATTGTTTTTATACGCCCTATTGATGTAATGCAGAATCTCTCATTTGCACGGGAGACCTTCCGGGAACGTGACCGGCGTGTTGTGTTTGATTAGATTGACAGTATATTGAACCGTGACCTACGGAATATGACGTGATTAACCTCGCATTCTCGAACGATATGCAATGCCAAATTGGCTCAAAAAAGGATCCTACGTTATGGAATAGTAGAGTTAAGTGCCTTTTCGGACAGGAAGTTGTGCTGTATCATGGAAGATATGTACCTTTCCATTTTTAATGGGGCGTTTGGTTGCTTCCATCCTGCTAAAAAAAGGTGTTATGTGTCAATAAGGGAAATGTCCCAATAGAGAATATGGCACAGACAAGGGTTAAGGTGCGAAAGTTGAGTAACTTAGTTTAAATAACCTTTTCAACAAATTTCTAATTTAAGGAGTACTGGGAATGAGAGAACGCATTATAAAAGCTTTTATTGAAGAGATTCATGATAAAGGCATGAAGTTCACAATGGATGATTTAGCAAACCGTATTGGTGTAAACAAGCGATACCTCTATCAACATTTTTCTTCGAAGGTTGAAATTTTGGAGTTAATCATTGACCAATCGTTATCGGAATTCGATGAAAAAACAGAACAAATTATGAATAATACATCTTTAAGCCTGATTGAAAAAATCAGACAGATTTGTACCGTGTTGCCCAATTTTGAGTTTTACGACTTCAAAGTGTTGGAACAAATGAAGCGCTATTACCCGGAGCAATGGACAAAGGTGAATGACGCTTTGAACGAGTGGGAAGCTCTGCGCTTGTTACTCGAAGAAGGTATGCGGCAAGGTGAACTCATTGAAATCAATACAACACTCGCTGTAAAGCTAATCATAGATGCTACAAATTCTGTCTTTGATCAACGTTTTTATATGGAAAATAATATTACCTTACCAGAAGCACTCTCTTCTATTGTAGACGTATTATTGTTCGGCTTAGTCAAAAATAAATCATAATAATAGTCTAATTTAAAAACGGGAAAGGAACATTTGTTCCACCCGTTTTTTGTCTTTATAAAGGGGCCTTCTTGCATCATCTTGAAAAACGATAGCTCCATCAACCAACCATCGTTAAGATTTCGGAACCAATGGCTGCGATCTTATTATTAATAATAGCGATATAAGCAGAGATGAGCTTATCCGTAAGGCCTGTAAAAACAGCATTACTTGAGATAGCAATGTCGGATTTTGGATTTATATTCATTAGCAAATAACAGTAGTTGTTTAAATATTCTGAATTTTTTTCGTAAAATAAGAAGCAATCACATATGTCACAAGGTCGGATAACGGCGCTGTGTACCATAAACCACAAATATTTAGGCAAAGTATACGGCTGTAATGATTGGATACGCTCCTAATTGCACATTATTTCAAAATAATCTCATGGTTCATTTTATAATTCTTTTTCAAAAATTCCGGGCAATCCCATTCACAGACAAGATCTTTAGCCAAAGAAACGACCCAGCCCTTTGTAATATGATATTTTTCTCTATCAACAGTAATAAACACCTCACCGTCTGTCACATAGAAAACTTCTTGCTCTTCTACATGCCAAGTTCCTTTATTAGGTTCGCCTACCCATGCTTCCCAAGTGTCAACACCTAATTGTTGTGCTTCTTCTACTGTAAGTTTTTTTGCAAAAAACATGATGATCATCTCCCTTTCTTATAGATAATTTTGAAGGAATAGGTTCTATAGACGTACTGTCTTAACATTCGTATCTTTTAAACGTTTGAACTCTTTTTTCATAAAGTATATGGCAATGAGAACGCCTGGAATTTCAGCAGCAGGACCTGCGTACCATATACCTTCTACACCCCAGAATTTCGGGAAAATAAATAGAAACGGGAACAAGAACAACAGCATTTTGCTAACATTAATAAACGTTGCGGTCCAGTTTCTCTCTTGGGATTCGAAATAACCGGATATAAGCAAGCTGACTGCATTAAGCATAAACAAAGAGTTGAATACAACAGTCGTCCAAATGCCCAGTTTCTGCAATTCAGGATTACCACCGGAAAAAAATGATACAATCGGATCTGCAAAAATGATTAGTAAAGCTGTCGCAATCAAAAAGAAAGCAACCGTAAAAATGAGTCCAATCTTAATTGCTTGTTTAACGCGAGCAAGATTGCCCGCACCGTAATTATAACTAATGATCGGCTGAAGTCCCGTCATCCCACCGAGTGCTGCTAAGGCGAGCAGATTTGTAATATAACCGTTTTGAATCGTGAAAGCAGCAACGTGCAGCCCACCACCGTAGCTTTGCAGTAAGTTGTTGAAGAAAATAATGGCAAAAAACATCATGAACTGACTCGAAAAAGATGCAAAGCCTGTCCAAGCCACCTCGCCAATTGTCTTGAGATTAATCATCATATCTTTTATTTTTGGCTTAAGCTTTGTTTTACCGAACCAAAAATAAAAGATTAGTAAAACAGGAATCGATTGTGAAATTGTATTCGCCCACGAGGAACCCATCATCCCCATGTCATATTTCACCACCATGATCCATTCTGTAATTCCGGCAACAACCGCTGCAATTAACCAACTGTTCATTGATAATACAGGTTTTTCATCAATATTGGTAAAAATACTTAGTACAACCGCCAATATCGTTATTGGCAATGAAATCCACAATAGCCGGCTGTATTTCACCGCATATGGAAGTGCCTCCTGACTTGCTCCGAATAAAGTCATGATTTGATTTTCAAAGACCAATCCAAGTACAGCTAGCAAAGTGGAGATGAAAAGAGTAAACCATAAAGTTTGTCCCATAATACTCCTAGCTTCTTCGATTTTTCCTTTTCCAAGCCGAAGCGAAATGACCGCTCCGGCTCCTATACCAAAAAGAATACCAAGCATGCGGGTAATAACCATGATTGTAAATCCAATTCCGATTCCTTCCACTTCCAGCTCCTGAAAGCCGCTGACGAAATAGCCATCGACAATCGATACCACTCCAAGAATCGCATTCGCCATAATTCCTGCCAAAGCAAACCGTAAATATAGCAAAGGAATACTTTTGGTTCCTAGTGCTGAATCATTTACTGACTTATTCATAATTTCTGCTGTTTCTTTCTTCGGTGAGGGATGGTTTCCTGCTATTTCCATGCTCATGCCCTCCTAAAAATAGTTTATACAGCAAGTTAAGCCAAATTAATTCGCATACCACCCTACAGGCTGGGCATGTTGGTGGATATTGATTTGCTTCATTTCCATAAAGTGCTCCAGCCCAACAGCACCTAGCGCTCTGCCGATTCCACTTTGCTTATATCCCCCCCAAGGCCCTTCAACATAAGCAAGGTGATAACTATTAATCCAAGTAATGCCCGCACGCAATTTACTAATGACATGCTTTGCTCGATCCATGTCTTCAGTAAATACAGCACCAGCTAATCCATAAATGGAATCATTCGCTTTTTGAATTGCATCTTCCTCATCTTTAAATTTCTGTACAACAAGGACTGGACCAAAAATCTCTTCCTTAACAATACGCATATTCGTGTTTACATCAGCAAAGATCGTTGGTGCAATAAAAAATCCTCGATCAAGCCCATTTTCTGTTAAGCGCTTACCACCACAAACTAATTTTGCACCTTCTTCGATTCCACTCTTGATGTAATGTAAAACGTCATTCATATGAGCCTCATTTGTAAGCGCTCCCATTTCAATGTTCTCGCTTTCCCCGTTGCCAACTACAATTTTGCTTGCACGCTCGGCCAATCTTTCAACAAACTTATCGTAAATTGTCTCTTGTACAAGCAGACGGGATGCAGCTGAACAAACTTGCCCAGCATTGTGGAAAATACCGAACATCGCATTCTCGACTGCAGTTTCAAAATCCACATCGTCGAACACAATAAGTGGAGATTTACCTCCCAGTTCAAGTGTCATTTTTTTCATATTTCCCGCCGCTGCGCGCATAATGCTTTGGCCTGTTTTTGTTCCGCCGGTAAAGGCAATCTTATCAACATCATGGCTCTCGGCAAGCTCATTCCCAACTTTTGATCCAGGTCCCAATACCAAGTTTGCCACTCCGGCCGGAAGCCCAACTTCCTCAATAATTTCAAATAATTTGAATACGCTTACAGGAGTGACCTCCGCAGGCTTAATTACAATTGTATTTCCAGCAGCGAGTGCAGGAGCAATTTGCCAAACAGCTAACATAAGTGGGAAGTTCCAAGGGACAATAAGCCCACAAACACCAATCGGCTCATGAATAATAATTGTTTCCGAAGAATCAGCACGCGTGTAAGATTCTTTTTTCATGCCTTTGATCAAGTCAGCATAATAGCGGAAGCATTGAATCGACACCGGAATATCCACATAGGTTGTTGCACGTATAACCTTACCGTTATTTGCAGTTTCCAAACGTGCAATTTCAGCCGCCTTCTCTTCAAGACGATCTGCAATCTTATAGAGATATTCTGCTCTTTCATCAGCCGATAAATCCGACCAAATCCCGCTGTCAAACGCTTTGCGAGCCGCCTTGACTGCCACCTTTGCATCGTCTTCTGACCCATCAGCAGACGATGCGATCACCTCTCCAGTTGCTGGATTCATAACGTTTCTTCTAGCACCGGATAACGCTTCTACCCATTTCCCATCAATGAACATGTTAATTTTCACAAGTACCTCTCCTTTACGCAAAAATATCATGCAGTTTGAAACCAATATGCGCTAGATTTACAAGCATAGTTTTCTGATTATGGAACGGAAATGATTTTAGACGTTCCTTTTCAAATCGATATCCGCCTGCACTCCCCGTAACAATCCATTGTGCCAATAACTTACCAAACAATGTCGAGAGAGAAGCGCCGTGGCCTGTATAACCTGTTGCGAAATATGCGCCTTCTTTGGATCTGCCGATAACCGGGAATGTATCAATTGTAACCCCAATAAATCCACCCCAACGGTATTCAATTTTGCTTCCTGCCAGTTTTGGCATCAAGTTTACCATCGCATCGTAAACTTTTTGATACACACCGTCATCTAAGTTTGGACGAATATCGCCACCGCCAAATACGATTCGATTATCTGGTGTACGACGGAAATAGTAAAGGAAACTACTCGTATCAAAAACCATGCGATCTTTAGGAATAACAATATTCAACAATGACTCTGGAAGCTGTTCAGTTGCAATAATACGCGCTGAAATTGGCAGTACGCCTTTGTTCAGTTCATTCATGATTTTTCCAGAGTAACCATCTGTCGCCACAATAATGTCTTTCGCAATAACAGAACCTTTTTCTGTTTCAACTTTCACACTAGTTTGACCGTACTCGATGGATAATGCTTTAGAATGCTCAAAGATTCTTGCACCGATCGATTTAGCTGCTTCTCCCAAACCAATTGCATAATTCAGTGGCTGGAACGAGTAACTCAAGTCGTCGACTAAGCAACCATAATAAACTGGGGAATCGATCTCTTGATGCAATTGACTTCGATCAAGTACTCTTGATTCGTACCCGAAATTTTTATTTAAATATTCGCTTTCAAGTTTCAATTCTTCAAAATGTTTGGCTTTGTAAGCCGCTACAATGTGACCCGTATTTCTAAAGTCGCAGTTGATTTGATGTTCGTCAATAATGTTTTTTACCAGTTCAATACTAAACAAGGAGAGATCGTTTAGCTGTCTAGCCTCGTCGGGACCATACTTTTTGGTAAGCTGCTGCATCGTTGGCTTATAGCCTGGCAATACCATCCCACCGTTACGACCACTGGCGCCGTATCCAATCGTTTCTTGCTCTAGGACAATGACATTCTTTCCTAACTTTTGCAAATGATAAGCAGAGGAAAGACCTGTGAAACCAGCACCAATAACGACAACATCCGCCTCTTCATTTCCTTCTAGAGTTTTTCCTTTCGCATAGCTGTTTGCAGTCGCCGTCCATAGAGAGAGTGTATTCATTTGATTCATCTTATCACTTCCTTCTTCCTGTTTATTTGAAAGAAACATTTTAGTGGGGGATACCGAATACAAAGGTGTACAAAAATTTTTTCTACTACTTGATTTATGGGGAATCTTCTATTAGAGATTAAGCAGTATAACCCTTGTAACTAAAAACGTTATTATAGTTACAAGTTAATTATACTGAATATACTGAATTATTCAACACTTTTTTGTGACAATATAGTATGGCTAAGGATGCCGTTTGACTTCTTAATAGCTTCAATCATTCCATTCGAGCTTAGTCACAGGGTTGCTGCTTTAAAGCGAATGATTGACTCTTCCATGTTCTGTTTTATGTCCATACACAGTATCTACTGACATAATGGTGTTGATTTCACTCTCATCATAATCCCAAACAACTGATGCTGAAAGATTAATAAGTTTAAGAATATCTCCCTCTCTTCATTTATACATTTGACTTTTCATCACAAATCCATCTTCCTTATATAGATTTCCATTATGAAAGCAATTCTATTTTATATTGAAATTAATGCTATAACTAATCTATAAACAAACTATAATGCACTACATATTTGTAATAAAACGTAAAAAATATTTATATAATAGGATTTTAGGGGGGATGACAATGAATAATATAGAAGTGATGGTATGGCTTTTTCCAATACTTTTTATTTTTCACGATTTTGAAGAAATAATTTTCATACAACCATGGATAAGGAAAAACAGACGCTATTTATGTGAAAGATTTCCTACGTTATCAAAAAGGCTATTACCTCATTTTGATAATATTACAACATCATCTTTCGCCCTTGGAGTGGCAGAAGAATTTATTTTAATTAGTATAATTACAATTGTTTCCTATGTGATGAATTGGTATAGCCTATGGGTAGGTTTGTTTATTGCATTTACTTTACATCTAATAATACATTGCTTTCAAACATTGATCATAAGAAAATATGTCCCTGCTATTATTACAAGCATTATTTGTTTACCTATTTGTATTTATATCATTAAGCATATCGTACAGTTATTCCCATTAGATACAATTGTCTTGTATTCAATTTTAGGCTTTATAATTATGGTGGTCAATTTAGCTATCATTCACAAGTTTATGGATATATTCAATAAATGGTTAGCTCAATATGAACAGTAAAACGAATGAGCAAATTGTTGATGTCATTTCAGGAAGAACCGCCCCTACTAAAACTTCTTCCTGAAATTTCTTGGCTTACGAAAGAGAATATGCCAATACTTTTAGCGATAACAAACAAAAAATTACTTGTATATAAACAACAATTGAACTACCCCCACCTAAAATCCTCACGAATTTTTGAGGAAGGGGATTCCCAAAAGGGACAACTAAGACAAAATACTTAGCAGACCATACCCATTCAACAAGGTATGGTTTTTCTGCTTTCAAACTTAGACAAACCTTTTACTTCCATGTCTGTAAGAGCCCCTGGAG
>NZ_NTTM01000078.1:0-22083 GCF_002560985.1 Bacillus sp. AFS018417 | reverse complement strand
GTTCCTTCGAGTGGTCTGTGGAGTAGGATATCTATTTCTCCCAGCTTTGTATTGTATAATTTACCGTTATCAGAAAAAGACATGGCATAGCGATTCTTTCCATTTCGTTTGAATCCAAATTGCGGAAATGTCATACTCGTGTAATCTTTATACTTTTTCTGTTTTGGATATTTTGCATCTTTACGAAAGAAATTATCAAATGCTTTTTTCAGACGTGCAAAAACTTCTTGTAGCGGCTGAGAAGGCATTTCTTTNNTCTAGCAAGGCAGAATTGTAAGTTTGACGACAATATTGTAGCCAACGGTCTAACACTTCTTTTTGCGCTTCTGTTGGAAAGATTTCATATTTTTGATTCAACAACATTGTCATCACCCCCCATTCGTTTTGTCCTTTTGTTTCGGTATTGCTTTAGCATTTCTAATGGTGCACCGCCTACAGTCAGCAAACAATAACTTTGAGATCAAAAGTATTCTTTCTATAACTTCTGTCTCATTTGAGAAAATTCCTTTTTCATTCCTTTGGCTTACACCAACCAAAATTCATCCCCTCCCTACTCATTGGGCTTCACCCTTCTCATTCCTTGAGGAAGGGGAATTCTTTTGGAAGTATGTTAAACTGTATAAGCCTTCTTCAAAAGCTCAATAACTTCTTCTATTGTAAGACCAAAGGATTTGTAGTATGAAATGTCGCTAACCATTTGCTTTATGACCATTTCGTTGCGTATTCGCAGTATCTCATCGGATGAGAATTCGGCTACAAAGCACCCTTTACCCGTTATTGTATTTATCAAACCGCATCGTTCGAGTTCTTCCCAAGCTTTCTTTACAGTGATGATACTAATACGAAGTTCCTTGGCTGCTTGTCGAATTGGTGGTAAACAATAGCCGCTTTCTAATTCGCCTTTCAAAATTTGGGCGCTGATTTGTTCGAAAAGCTGCTGATAAATTGGCTTTTCCGATGTGTTCGAAATTGCTATGTTCATTGTATCTCCACTTGTAGGAATCGCTTATACGCAATTCGATAAGCAATCATGGTGAATGAAATAAATATCACGATTCCTGCGATCAGGATGGATATTTGAAGCGCCATATTGTCAGCACCGCTACCATTGAAAATGTCAGACACAAAAGAATTCTGGATTCCGAGCCATTGTGCAACTCCGGCAAAAACCATGGCGGCTGTAACGGATGCGAAGGTTGCTTCACCATATTTATACGCTGTCTTGTAATACATGGAAATAAAGATGATGTTGAAGATTGCGAGCATGACAAAACATAGTCCCCAGAAACCCATGTGCGGTGCGAAGAAATAGTAAATTTGATTCGGATATAAGCGAATATTAAACATTCCAAAGATAATTGCACTAACAATATGCAATAATTCCAGAATGACAATAACGAACACCCTTGCCTTCACCATGTCTTTTCTGATTACAGGCATCATAGTGGTAAATATTAAATCGTTCTGAATTCTATATCCTGCAAACATAATCGGTATCGTTATCCAGCAAAAATACAGAATGACAATAAAATATAACCAACCGGGAACAAGCATTAATGCACCTGTCAAAACAGGTAATACAAAAAACATGGGATTTAGGCCTAATTTTAAATCCTTCATCACTAAGTTATACATACATATCCTCCTTTCTTGAGAAGTAAATCATGATTTCTTCGAGACTCGGCGTGGTTGCTTTAATATCGGAGGAGGGCTTGAAGTCTTTGGAGTGAATCAATCCCGTAAAGCCAAATGAATTTATTTTGTAGGAAATCAACTTTTCTTTCACCTGATTTAGCTGGTTTCCGTTACCATTTAGTAGGCGATATGAGGCAATAAATTCATCTTTCTCAGAACTGTTGATAATTTGACCGTTTTCGATAAAGGTAATAAAATCCGCGCATTTCTCCAAGTCGGATGTAATATGAGTAGAGAAAATAATGCTGATCTCGCCATCTATCACGAGCTCTTGAAAAATATCCAACAGATCATCTCTTGCGGCTGGATCGAGTCCGCTTGTCGGTTCGTCTAGGATGAGAAGCTTCGCCCCATGGGATAAGGCAAGGGCCAAACTGTACTTTACCTTCATCCCCGTCGACAATTCAACGATTTTTTTGTTTTCATCCAATTTAAATCTTCGTAAATAGTTGTAATAGGTTTCATCATCCCAATTCGTGTAGAACTTCTTAATTACATTGGTCAACGTCTTCATTTTGCTTCGAGTATAAAAGTCAATGCCGCTAAATGCGTATCCGATTTCCTGTTTCAATTCAATCTCGTGTTCGGCAATGTTCTTGCCTAAAATACGTACCTCGCCGCTATCAAGATGAATCATGTTCAATATCGATTTAATGGTGGTTGTTTTTCCTGCGCCATTGGCACCGATAAAGCCCATAATATAACCCTTTTCCAGTTGAAACGATACATCCTTTAACTCGAAATTTTGATATTTCTTATTTAAATTTCTAATGTCTAATGCCAGCATACAGAACCTCCTTATTAATTGTGTATACCGTATATGCACAATATATGCCGGAGTACTTATTAAGTTGACTATCAAATTCTCCAATATGCACCCATTTTTCATGCATCACAATAGTAGGTCAAGGATTAATAGATAGAAACTTACTAAAGAATGGTGAACATAAGCAAGCAGTTATGATAAACAAAAACATATATAAAGAGTATATAATCTTTAGGAAAAACGCTCTTAGGGTCATGATAGACGGAAAACTAGAAGAAATATATGTAGGTAATAAAACATTTAAGAAAGCTGAAATGGAAGATATATTCGAAGTTATTAAGTACAAGGGTAAAATTGAAGTTAACCCTAAGTACGACTATAACGAGTAATATATGTAGAGTGTTGCTTTGGAATAAAGGTTGTTCAAAAACACCTCACAAACCCGTATTTTACGGTAAATGAGAAGAATCCATTTTGAAAAAAAGTTTTATCAAGACCTAAATAAAAAAACAAATAAATTTAAGGACATTACATATTTTATATGACTAATATGTAATGTTCTTTCTTATTCCACAATCGGGCGCGATTGTGGAATAACATGAAGATGTTATATCGACAATAGTTACCTTGAGAACATGACAAATAATTAAAGCACGGAAAATTTTCCCGTGCTTTTCCAAACATATATTTTATTTCGGAAGATTTAGTTGCCACGAGACACCGAACCGATGGTGTACTTACCCTAACTGGCGTTTAAATGCTTTACTGGCGAAGAAGTAAGCGATGATCATGATGCCGACGCACCAAGCAAGTGCGATCCAGATACCGTTGCCAACAGACCCTTCATACAAGAGGGCACGAATCGCATTCACGATTGAAGTCACGGGCTGGTTCTCAGCGAACGCACGGACAATTTTAGGCATGGTTTCGGTGGGGACAAAGGCCGAACTAATAAACGGCAGGAAAATCAGCGGGTACGAGTAGGCTGTCGCCCCTTCCATAGATCTCGCTGTCAATCCGGGAATGACCGCCAGCCATGTCAGCGCCAGCGTAAACAGCCCGAGTATTCCAGCTACCGCGAGCCAATCTAGGATATCAGCGCTGGAACGGAAACCCATCAAGAGCGCGACGATGATAACCACCACGATAGTAAGCGCATTGGAAACAAGCGAGGTCAATACGTGAGCCCACAATACCGACGAGCGCTTGATGGGCATGGTAATGAAACGCGCCATCAGCCCGCTCTTTACATCCGTAAACAGCCGCACGGAAGTGTAAGCGACGCCGGATGCGATAGCCATCAGCAAGATTCCCGGCAATAAATAATTGACGTAGTTGTCCGTGCCTGTCTCTATGGCGCCGCCAAATACGTAAACAAACAGCAACATCATCATAATCGGTGTAATCGCCACTGTGATAATCGTATCCGGGCTGCGCATGATGTTGCGCATTAAACGCCCTAGTAGTACCCCTGTTTTGCTTTTCATTTACATCTCCTCCTTTTTGCCGATGATCGCGAGGAAAATTTCCTCTAATGTCGGTTGCTTCTCGATGTACTCCACTTTCGCTGGCGGGAACATCTCTTTGAGTTCAGTAAGCGTACCGGTCGTGATGATTTTTCCGCCATGCAGGATGGCGATACGGTCTGCCAGTTGTTCGGCTTCTTCCAGGTACTGGGTTGTCAGCAAGATGGTTGTGCCGCCGCCGGCAAGCTCCTTGACGGTATCCCAGACTTCAATCCGTGCTTCGGGGTCAAGCCCTGTCGTCGGTTCGTCGAGAAAAATGACTGCTGGCGTCCCGATCAGGCTCATGGCGATGTCAAGCCGGCGCTTCATCCCGCCGGAATACTGGTCTGCCCGGCGGTTGGCCGCATCGGTCATGCTGAATCTTGCAAGCAGATTGTCGGCGACTTGAGCGGGATTGGAAACTCCACGCAGCTTGGCGATCATCATCAGGTTTTCCCGCCCAGTGAGCATGCCGTCTAAAGCTGCGAACTGCCCTGTCAGGCTGATGCTTTGGCGAACATGATCCGGTTGACGCTGGACGTCAAAGCCGCAAATACCTATTTCGCCGCCATCAGGCTTCATCAGCGTCGAGAGGATGTTGACCGTCGTCGTCTTGCCCGCTCCATTTGAGCCCAGCAGTGCAAAAATTTCGCCACGCCGTACCTCAAAATCCACCCCCTTTAAGACTTCCTTGTCTTTAAAAGATTTTTTTAACCCTTTTACAGAAATCGCTGCATTACTCATACTTTTTTCCTCCTTATAAAAAGCGCTTTGCGGAGCTAGATTGCCTATACTCTTCTATTTAGTCTGACTGATAATCTGTATTACTTAGTACCGGGTTAAAAATATAACTGAATAGCGATGGCAGCACTTCACATTTGTAACCAGCTAATCAGTCGGTATTATTTATTAAATTTATTCTTTTCTCAATCGCTTCATGATACTCTGATTCAAATCTTCACGATACTTGGAGACATAGGTTTTAGCGTTTGCCACTAGTTCGTCAGCAAAGGACGCCACGTCGTCCCCAGTGATTTCCAGCACTTGTCTACCTTCCGCCGCACCGGCTTCGAACAAATCGATTAATTCATACTGTATGTGTAGCATATCCATCCCGTTGCCCGCTGAGAAATTCCACATGTAGTTTTGAATTTTCTTAAATACAAACTGGTAGTCCTCTGGCAGGGCTCCAACCCGTGCCATCATCATTTTGTACTCTTTTTTATCACCAATCATTTTTTTGAACATTTCCATCATGCTATTTTTCCTCCTTTTTTATAAAGCTGAATAAGACACTCCAAAAATATCAGACAGAATATCTTATGAAGCTAGATTGACTTTAAGACGTTTATTTTTGATGATACAAAATCCCATTTTTTCCAAAACAATTCAAGTTCCTGGCGGCCAGCCTCATTAAGTGAGTAAAACTTGCGGGGTGGCCCCATATCTGACGGTTTCTTTTCTATATTCACAAGTTTTTTCTTTTCTAATCGCACGAGGATGGTATAGACCGTCCCTTCCACGACTTCGGTAAACCCAAGCTCGTTCAGGTGGCGGGTAATCTCGTAGCCATAGGTTTCATGGCGGCTGATGATTTCCAGCACACAACCTTCCAGCGAACCCTTCAGCATTTCAGTTAAATTTTCCATGTTCAGATCCTCCTCTACCTCCTCTATTCTGTCTGACTTATATTCAGTATTACAGAGTACTAAGGGGCATTTTTACTGAATAACTTTCGAGAAAATAATCTATTCAGTATTACTTATTACAAGTACATTGTATCACCGAGTAGCTGGAGTGTCAACTGGATTTTCTAAATATTTTTAAAACCAGCTATCCCCATTGGATACAGCTGATTTTCTTTATGGAGCTTTACTTTCTCCTATACTTCTTTCACAATGGCATCACTTCGTACTACTATATAGTATTACGAAGTAGTTAATGTGTGAAATATTTTTTTAAAAGTTATAATTAAACGAACTAAATTGTTAAATATATATAAGGGCAATTAGAACCAAATTAAAAAGCCTGTCTAAATGATTATTTGGTGTTGCGCTTAAAATTTATCATGACCTAAATCGTAAAGATTCATAAAGAATAAGGAGTGACACATATTAGTCAGGTATAATATCTACCACCCCTTTTACTTCTTTTTCCACATATCCAGAAAGTTACCAGTGTTGAAAATCAAAATAATTCTGAAATGAAAAAGTCAGCTTTTAAACAAGGACTCTTCTCAAATGTACTCAATCCCAAGGTTGCAATGTTCTTCTTAACATTTTTACGCCCATTTATAAAAACAGGAGTAGCGGCAACACAACAACTTATTATAATGGGTGTTATTTATACAGTGCTATCTATCACTTGGTTTTTTGTTTACGTCTTTTTCATTAACTATTTGCGTGAATGGCTTATGTTTCCGCAAGTCCAAGTCCAATTAGGTGTAAAATGACAATAAAGTTTTTTAATTTTAAAAGCTCAAACAAGCATAACCCCGTTCTAAGTTTAGGACGGGGTTAAAAATATAGTTGTTTAATTTTTGATGCAAGATACTTCACTACACTAAAAAATATAACAATAAAGTCGTTTAAAAATCTAAGTTTTATTCAAAAAAAGCGCCCTTTTCTGGAATAAAGGAATAGATGTATTTATACAAAGATTGAATATTTTACAGGATTTCCGAATCCTAATTTTTCAGCTAATTTCTTTCGAAATCATAACAGCTGGAGTGAACTCCAAGTCAATGGTATTTATAAAGTTATGAGCTAAATTCTCCTTCACCCTTCTGCCCGTTAGTTCAGTAACTTCAACAAAAAGAGTGTCAATCCGTCTTCGATCAACACCCCAATACTAAGCTAATTTTTAACATCTTACATATTTACGTTTGAAACCAAGCCTCTCTCTATCAATTTCTTTATGAATACTTTCGTAAGCATTTAGGAAACTGCTTTTTTTCTTGTCCCGTTTTACTTCTACTGTACCTACTTCCTTTGCGGTCTCGACTGCCTTTTCATGTAGCGGCAAATATGAAATCCCCACGGTGTATAGAAAATTATTCATAGCGGATTTCGTTCGTTCTGGCGAATCATGAATCGTATTTTTCACAATTTCAAGCATATTGGAAATCTTGCTTTCGGAAAATTCATTGTCTAGGCGATTCCCTAAAAGCCAACAGTAGCAACTCCAGCCCGCTGACATTCTCAGCTCGTCACCGCTTGCAATCCATTTATCAGCAACGTCTTGTGCAAAATCTGACTCTGATAAAGTTACTGCCACCACAAAATCAGACAGCATATAAAAATACGCCCCATCCATCCAACGATCAAAATCCGACTCACTCATAGCTTTTGGGTTTGCAATAATGCCTGCAAAGTACATTGCATCGTAGTTACCTGTGGAATAAAGCTCTTCAGCTAAACGTTGATTTATTTTTATTTTCTTTGCGATTGGTTTCATAGCACCTGTAGCTACGCCAAAAAGCGGCTCGTGCGCACCATTGGATATGTACATTTTTTTAGTTCGTTCCTTACCGAGGGCTTCAAGCTCCTGCATAACTGTTTCGAAATCCATAGTTTTGCACTTCCTTCCTTAATATTAAGACCCTTTTAATTGTAACCAACTAGTTTATATTCTTTATCAAGTCTTCCATACTTCTCAATTTTACCATTAATCTTATTCAAGTAGGATGTCTACTGTCTATAATTCCTCAACAATTCGGCCCGATTGTTGAATAGAATGACTCGCATTTTTTAAAACAACTTTATTATTTTTTAAACGACTTTATTGTAAATTAAACAACTTTTTTGTCACTTTACATTAAGATAAGACAACAGGTCTTATCCTAATTGGATTTGGACTAAAGCTAGCATTAGATAAACAACATTAAACAAATTAAAAAACATTGGGATACCATCTCAATGTTTTTTAATTCCTTGTTAAACTAACCTGCCCGTTACTTTAAGTACATTCCTTCACAATCTGGCCCGATTATTGAACAAAGAAATACTCTATATTGTCTTTGAGTTAGGAAACAATGTATTTATAAAATTTTTTGTCCACTTGCATGATAGGGAAATTGGTAGGTAACTTGTTAAGTTCTATATTTTCGAAACGATGTTTTTCATAAAACCTATGGGCTGCTACAAATTTCAATGTCGTTCCTAAATATATTTCTTTCACTTCTTTTGTTTTCGCCCATGCAATTGCATTATGTAATAAAAGACTGGCCGTTTGAAATGTCTTTCCTCTAAAGTTCTTTTTTACAAACATTTTTCTTAATGCTACTTGATGATTGCCAATATCTAAAAGAGCGATAGTACCTACAACTTTCCCTTGATAAAGTGCGATCCAAAAGTTACCGCTTCCGGATTGGTAAACACTTTCTATACTAACTAAATCAGGTTGGTCTTCTTTTGAAATAGGAATATTATATTCATCTTGTTGGATGGAGAGAATTAAATCTAAAATTTGAGATTGATAATCAGAAGAATATTCTTTCAAGGTAAGGTTATCGTTCATATATAACACCGTCCAATATAGTTGTAGATTTAAAATAAAGTTCGATAATTTATAAAAAAGTCTGATCATCTATAATAAAGATTGATAATTTGTAAAAAATTTTGATAAAAAGATATATTTTGTAAGACCTAAAACTAAAGGTTTAGGTCTTATATTGTCTTTATTCATATTCATGTAATTAACGTACTTTTTGAAGTAATGTTGCCCATTCTTCCTGCAGCAACGAATACATAATCGCATCGTGCGCGACATCATTTTGAATCATATATTTTCGAAGCAACCCTTCTTCCGTAAAGCCTGCTTTTTGTAATAATTTACGAGATGATTCATTTTCCGGGTATACAACAGCTGAAATCCGCTTAAAGTAAAGTGTTTCAAACCCATATGTAAGAATAGCTTGTAATGCTTCTGTCGCATATCCCTTTCCCCAATATGTTTCATCTAATTCATATCCGATTTCAGCACGTTTATGCTTGTGATTAATTAAATGAAATCCGCACGAGCCAATTAATTGATCTGTTCCTTTTAATACGATCCCCCAACGAAATGCAGATCCCTCTTCATATCTTTCTCTAAAATTCCGAATGACGTTTTTTACTTCTTCTATATTTTGAAATGCATCCATTCCAAAATAACGAATAACAGGTTCTTTAACAAAATAACGAAACATCGCATCTGCATCTACTAATGTTAATTCCCTTAATTGCAAACGATCTGTTTCTAAAATAGGAAACTTTCTCATTCTCTCCCGCTCCTTTAGTCTAATGAACTGCAAATTTCAATATAATTCCCATCCGGATCAGAAACGTAGGAAACTGTTTGTCCCCATGGTTTTGTAACCGGCTCTACTAACACCTTTACTCCGTGTTCTTTTAAGTTATGTATTGTTTCTGTAACATCATCGACAACAAATCCAATCTCAAATGTAGATGATTCCGATAACGTCTTCGGAATTGATAAACCAGTTAACTCTTGAACATCATTTCTACTATTGATTGCCAAAATTGTAGAACCTGTATCAAATTCAACATATGTACCGTGCTCACTCTTTATCGGTAGCTGTAATATATCACGATAAAAACGAATGCATTCCTCATATTGCTGTGCATATAAAATGATGTATTTCATTTGAAGTTTCACATTCTTCTCCTCCCTTACATTCTTACTATTTTGACAAAAAATGCAGAAATCCTTTATAGAGTTTTTCCTTATGAATAAACTCCGCCATATCAACAAATGCTAACAATGGAGGTGTGTTGATATGGAACCAATGCTTTGTCCAAATTGTAAAACAAACCGAACAAGATTTAATATCATTGAGCAAACAGCAAAACCAGTAAAATTAAATCCACAAACTGGTCAAATCGAGGAAGAATATACAAATGAAAATATGAGTGCATTTCATATGGCCTACCAAGGTCCTACATATCGCGTACAATGCGCTGCGTGCGGATTAATCGAAAACCCGGAACAATTTATTAAACCAGCGCAAAATCAATCTTTTTAGTTTTTAAAACGAAAAAGTTGCTTGTAAAATAAGCAACTTTTTTCATTTTCGAAGAAGTTCGCTTTATCCCGCTATTCGTGGGCAGTAACCCCCTAATACTCTGGAACAAAGTTTGATCAAACATACTAATTGAACGAGGCTTTTACAATAAACAAAAAGGAATCCATTTTGAAAAAAAGATTGGTCAAAATGAATTCCTCACATCACACTATGATGTATTATTTATAAAAAAGTTTGATTAAAACTCCTAGCTGCAATTGCTGGAAAAACACGCGCTATTTGGCTATTTATTGATCATACAGCTATCATGCGTTGTATACGACATAGTGTTCTTTGTCCAAAATCATATTTTCCAATACTATTAAAATACCAGAAAGACTAGAACAGTTATGCTCCCACTAGGTCTAAAGCTCCTGAATCAACAATAAGTTTTAACACTACAGTTAATTATGTTTCTATTAAAAGCCTTCGTTTTTCCTAACCCGTAAGGATGTTTCAATAATCATATCCAATAGCTTACTATAGGTGATTCCCACCGCATGAGCACTTTTTGGCAGTAAGCTATTTTTTGTCATCCCCGGCAATGTATTCACTTCCATCACATATGGGATTCCATCTTTTATAATCATATCAACCCTAGCATAAACACTGCATTTTAATGCTCTATAGCACGCCATTGCAGCCTCAGCGACACGCTTTTGCGTTGTGACCGGAAGTTCTACAATCTCTTCAATCGTAGCCGCATCATCATATTTCGCATGATAGTCAAAGAACTCGGCCGTATGTTGAATTGAAATAATCGGTAAAAGTTTTCCATCCAAAATGGAACATGTAATTTCTTCGCCCTTTATATATTTTTCAATTACGATTTCAGAATCCCATTTCAATACATCCTCAAGCGAGGATAGTAAAGAATCCTTATCGTATACGATCTTTACCCCTACACTGGAACCACCCGAATTAGGTTTTACCACTAACGGATACCCCATTTTTTCGATTTCATCAAGCTGAAGTTCTTCCATATTCGAAAGATGAATCCAATCCGGGGTTTGAATTCCTTCATAACGAATCAATTTTTTCGACATATTTTTATCCATACAAATACCGCTTGATAACATGACACTTCCGGTATAGGGAACGCCAAGAGTTTCTAATGTACCTTGAATCGTACCGTCCTCCCCATATTCTCCGTGAAGCGCTAACAAGGCAATATCAATATTCCTTACCTTTTCAATAAGCTCTTTTTTGTCATTTAGTTGAATAGGCACAATTTCGTACTTACTTTTATCCAAATGTGCAATCATTTCTTCCCCAGTCATAAGGGATACTTGTTTTTCGGAGGACACGCCTCCCATAATTACGCCAACTCTCACTTTTTTCAACTCCCACTTTCATTTTTCAGTGTATCTCCAATTATCTTAATTCCCTTAAGAATATCCGCTTCTTTTAATCGAGAGAATCCTAATCGAAACGTATTACTTCCTCTTCCATCCGTGTAAAAGACGTCCCCAGGAGAAAAAACGACTCCCTCTTGATAGCATTTTTTCAAAAGTGTACGCGAATTCATTCCTTTTTCTAACTCTATAAAAAGATGGAGTCCCCCATCTCCAGTCATTCTTTGAAAAGGAATGTATTGATGACAAGCATGAACAGCTAGTTCATATTTTTTCTTATAAACTGACTTGGCCTTTTTTAAATATTTTTCGAAATAACCATCATGCAAATATTGATAAAGCACTGCCTGATCCAGTGTAGATGTATGAATCGTTCTTGCCCTTTTCACACTTTCCAAGCAATGAATTAATTCTTTATCTGCTAAAATCCAACCAACACGTAATCCTGGAAAAAGAATTTTTGAAAAGCTGCTGATATAGATAACATTGTTGCCGGACCCGGCGAATGTTAATAGGGGTGCTAGATGAGAACCCGAATAACGCAATTCCTCATTAAATCCATCCTCCACGATAGGGATCCCATATTTCGAAAAAAGGTTCATGATTTCAGTCCTTTTTTCTGAGGATGTGACAATTCCAGTCGGATTATGATAAGACGGGATTAGATATGCGAAATCAAAATCCATTTCGGATAAACTTTTCTCAACTTGATCAATATCAATACCATCATCCTTCATTTCAATCCCATGCACATCAAGTCCATGTAATCGAAACAGTTTTAAGGCAGCATGGTGGGTCGGATTTTCACATATAATACGACCGGATTTTTTCGCTAAAGAAGACAATAAAATATCCAGCCCTTCGGTGAAACCATTCGTAATCAAAATATCCTTATTGGAAATATCTACCCCTTTCATTTCCATATAGTGAAGAAGGTAATCAATGAGAGGTTTATAACCTTTTGCATATCCGTAGTTCAAAACGATATCCCCTTCAATAGACATTCGATTCAGAAAAGCTCTTTTAAAATTTTCAACATCAAAAAGCTTTTCGTCTGGGGCAATACTATTGAATGAAATCATGCCTTTTTCCCAGCGAACACCGTGCTTCATTAAATCCAATTCATCAGCTAACAAGGTAACTTCATTGACTTTTTCTTTCCAGTTTAGTTCGATGGATGGAGTTTTGGATGTTTTAACTTTTCCTATAAAATTTCCTTTTCCCTTTATTGCATAGATTAAACCTTCTTGTTCTAAATCTGCGTAAGCAGTGAGAACAGTATTTCTGCTGACCGATAATAATTTACTAAGTTCTCGGGTAGATGGAAGCTTCTGGTGTTCCAGCAGATGTCCTTTCATAATCATTTTTTTCAAATAATCCTTTAATTGAATATAAAACGGACGATCATCCACAAGTTTAAAATCATTAAACACTCCCTTGACCCCCTTGCTATCATTTTTGCATAACTATATCTATCCTAAAAGGTCCACAACATATGTATTTTCTTTAACCAGCGGTATGGTTTTAGGCACCATTCATACAACTTTGTGATGAAGAATGTTGCAAATTTAAATTCACTTCACCCTCTTATCCAATAATAATTAAGCTTTTTTAATGTAGTGTAGTGCTATCCTAAGGAGAAGTAAAAAATCCCTCTTAGTAATAGTACTATTTTTATACCGTAAACAGTTGTTTTATATCTTTTAAAACACTTACAGGAAATTAGTATTTTTTAAGTCTTAATGTAGCTTTGAAATAAAATTTGATTGAAATAATTGTTGCTTTAAAATAAAGTTTGTTCAAAAATACCTCATAAACCAGCATTTTAGGATAAATAAAAGAATCCATTTTGAAAAAAGATTGATCAAAATGGATTCTTCTCTTACAGATTTATGTTTAGTTTTTATAAAAAAGTTTGATCATTTTTGTGCTCTACTCTTCAACTAAAGCCTGTTTACTTTAAGTACAATCTCTTACAATCTGAAGAGAAGCTGCCCATATGGACAGCTCATTTATATAATTATCGTTAGCGGAAGTAAATGAATCTATTAGGCCCAGTTCCAGTGTTGCTGCGATGAGTGGCAAAGTAAGCAATAAAATAGTCAAACTCTAAATGATTTTAAATGTATTACAAGGGGTTTGAACTAAATATTATTACAAAATAATTATGTAAATGGACTTAATAGGATAGGCAAAAGGGATTTGTGGTGGCTAAAAAGGACAGAATCCCCGTGATTACACACCTAAATTGAAGATAGAAGCGGTTTAAATAAACAAGGCCAATTCCTTGAGAATCGACCTTTTTTGATGATAATTTTTAAAGTTTAATATGATCCTGTTCGTCCAGTAACAACAGGACCCAAAGGTTTGTCATACATACCCCATGCATACGAAGTCATATTAGCATCGTTAACCTGTAAGGTGTTGCAAGAGTTTTTCCACATTTGGACTGTGCAACGATAGCTTTTTCCATCATAGTTACGAACGATTTTAGCCTCACTTCCTCCCCAATCATAATCACGTGGAACAGGCTGAGTAATACGAGTCCAAATAGTACGACATGAGGTACTGTAACGAAGTTCAAGAGTAGCCCCGTTTAAGTTAAGAGAATCGACAGTTACAGCACTTCTTGCACATCCTGTGGAATAAGGATCAGTTCCGTCATACCGGAATGTCGCTGCCATGGCAGATTCAACATTAAATAGCATTGTTGACAGACTTAAAACTGCCGCTAAGCAAAACATAATTAATTTTTTTTTCATGACTGTTGTACTCCTTTAAAATATGTCTTGAATTGCCTTCATTCTTGCTGATTATGGTACCATGATTATCTTGTCTAATTAACCTAAATATTGTAAAAAATGTTTAAAAATTACTTTAAAAAGAATATGCTGTTTTCCGAAGCGTAAACGCGATTTACTAACGGATTACCTCGTTGCATTGTAGAAGCATTGCAACAGGGGCTACAGGATGTGCAAGAGATGCGATTACTGCTAGAAGTACAAGTCTTGATTCATATGAAGGCCCAGTGCCAGCGTTGCTGTAACCAGAGGTAAAGTAGAAAAAAAGCTTAATATACACATGTTTTTCAGTAACAAAAAGGTACTAAATGAATAATGTTACAAATTATTTTTGATACAGTATTTTGTTACAGCGAATATAAGGGTTATAGAATTCACTGTTTTTAAATACTTCATGTAACAAAAATGAACGTTTATGTTACAAAACAGGCTACTTTGCCCCTAAATGCAGCTACGCTGGTATTAGGCCTTTTTTTATTATTGGGGTAGTACCAGCCAAACGCGCTAAACATACATTAAGACAAATATTGTAAATAAACTTAACCCAAAACGTTTAAGTATTGCTGTTTTGGTAATTTGTTTTTGGTTTGGCTTTTGGATATACGGAATCGCTATACGAAAAGGAAAATAAAAGTACCATTTAAAATCACCAAAAACGAAGGTTTATGGTCCTTAAAATAACTTAATTTCAATATAAAAAAACAATCTCTTATGTTGTTTGATTCTCGATCCAACAACCGTTTCAATGACCTTAAAGTAAAATATTTGGACCTGAGAAAGTCTCTCACGATTTTCGTAGAAGTTTCCTCAGGTCCGTCATACTTCCTGCGGTTAGTCCTTCAGTTTAATTAGTGAAGAAGATGGAAGACGCTTTATCGTTCCAAGTTGCCCCAACATAGCTGACATTGATACCGGATTGCACCCAAAATCTTGATCCACTGTAGTTAATATCCCAACACATAACCGTCCAGTTATGATTGTAACCTGCCTTTAATGAAGAGATTCTATCATTCCAATATGAGCCCACCCGGCTAATATTACTAGAAGTTCCGAAGGAATTTCCTCGATAGTAAGAATGCTCATAAAAATACGAATTATAGTAAACGACTTGAGTTGTAATTGTATCGCTCTTAATGGCCTTTTTACGTTCAGCAACAGCTTTCTGCAAATGAGCATTTAAGTGATCTTGACTTGTAAACCCATAGACTACTCCATTTGCCTTTGCTGAGTCATCGAAAACAAACTGGGTTACGTTCTTTACATGCGGATCGTCTTGTGTATACTTAACACCATCAATCATAACGGGCAAGTCTTTTAATTGGACCATATTCTGTGTTGAAGGCGTTTGTTTTGAAACTGAGGTTGGTGTCGTAGCAGCCTCCGCTTTAGATTGCGGAAAAAATGCAAAAACCATTGAAAAACATAAAATAAACGGTAACAACCATTTTTTTATAATTCCTTGAGATAACGTCATTCAACCATCTCCTTTATAAGTGTTAATTTTTTTTAATACCAACTAGTCAGTATTAAACAATTTATTATATGATGAAGAATGTGTTAAAATTAATAAAATATTCAGTTTATTAAAAAGGAGGTTTCTATGGGAATTTATCATCAGAAACAATCAGAAAACACCATCAACAAATTAATGCAATCAGGAATTGAATTGTTTTCTAAACAAGGCTATTCTAGGACAAGCGTTGATCAGATTGTAAAACATGCGGGTTACTCTAAAGGTGCTTTCTATGTTCATTTTTCCAATAAAGAGGAATTTTTGTTGAAACTAATAAAAGAAGGAATTGATTTTTATTTTGAAGATTTAAAGGAAATTCTTAATCAAAAAGAGTGTGATATGCTAAATAAATTTAAAGAATACTCTATGCGTTTGGTAAATGAAGCTTATGAAAAAGGATCTTCTCCCATGCTTCTCCAAGGATGTATGATATCTAATCAATTACCTCTAATAAAAGAAAGGCTTATTCTCCAGATGGAAGAATGGAGATCATTCCTTACACATTTTTTTCAGAGAATGAAAGACGAAGGTATAATCGGAAGTCCATTAGATGCCAGAACTTTAGCAACAGCAGGCATGGCTATTTTTAATGGATTTAATTTGCAACATTTTGTAGACAATCGAATTCCAATACAGGACATGCTAAATGTTTTTGTTGAACTCCTTCAAATCCAAGAACCGAATAAAAAAGATGAATAAGAGGGTTCTGTTGCAAAGTTTCTCAAGAGATAAACAGAGGCATGAATATATGAGGAAATATTATGAGACTACTAGTAATTGCTGTAATTCATGATATACCGAAAAGGCGGAGTCTGTTTGAAGACTTCGCCTTTGTTTGTATAGGGCATGAACGGTTTCGATTCCTTTTATTGTACGTGAAGCATAACGAATACTTTGAAATCCTGTGGATTTGGCAAAACAACGCTTCACCTGTCGATGATCCTGTTCTATAAGATTGTTCAGGTATTTAATTGTACAATGAGTAGTGTGTTTACAGAAGCCTTTTTCCCGTAATTTCTTAAACGCACAAAGTAATGCGGGCGCCTTATCTGTAGTGAGAACCGTTGGTTCTCCAAACATTTTCACTAGTCTTTTCATAAAAGCATAAGCGGCCTGATGATCTCGCTTTTTACGAAGTTGAATATCCAATGTGTGCCCTTCTATATCAATCGCACGATATAAATAACACCATTTCCCTTTGATTTTTATATAGGTTTCATCTAGTTTCCAAGACAAGTGGGTGTTTTTCGTTTTCTTCTTCCAAATTTGATAAATCAAGCTCCCATATTCATGAACCCAACGCATAATGGTTGTGGGATGAACCGAAACACCACGTTCTTTCAGAATTTCAGAGACATCACGATAGCTTAAAGCAAAACGGCAATAGTAGCCGACGGCTACCAAAATAATATCTCGTTCGAACTGTTTCCCTTTAAAATATCGCATTTGTGATTCTCCTCGTTCCTTTTTTCAAGAGTGTAGCTTCATTTAGAAAACTTTGCAACAGAACCCAAATACATATAGTAGCTAAGTCTGAGCCAGAAAGCTTACGTTTTCTCTTTATAAATCCAATTTCTCTTGCAAGTTCTTCTAAGAATACAGGTGTAACATATCGTTGTAATTCTTCCGCAAATGATTGTAATTCATCTTGAATCGAAAAATGCATAAGAAAACGTCATCCTTTCTAATTTAGTTTATTTAGAAAGGATAACGTTTTTTGGTATTTGAGGGTATTAAAATCTCTTAAGCTGATGGGCATGTATGGTGAGACCTATTACCCCTTATGCTTTGTGTGGTTGTATATTACTTTTTATGTTGTTCCATTTTATTATCAAGTGCTTTCTCGTAAGCATCTGGGTTTTCCTTAGATATTTCCTTAACTATCGGTTCCCAAAGTTCTATATCTGCTGTCGATAAGTTTCCGACTGTTTTTGTTACGGATTCTTGTATATTCGTTTTATCCTTTTTACTACTGTCTTTTATTGACTCTAACCCTTTTCTTGCTTCTGATACCCCTTCTAACATAACCTTTTGTTTGTCTTTATACTTACTAGGGACTTCTATGTTTTCAATAGCATCTAATATTTCCTCTATCTCGTCTACTGATTTTAATACGTCTTTTACTTTATCCTTATCCTTAGAAGCCTGCAATACGTTGGCTACGAATTCATCCTTCTTGAATTGAAACTCTACCATCTGTTCACAAATATAATAGGGATACTGTTTTTCTGATAGAACTACTTTCATTTTTGTTTTGCTAACAGTTTCAGTCTTCTTTTCTTCTGTATTGTCTTTAGAACACCCTACCCCTGCTACTAACATAAGTGGAAATGCTAAACATATTAGTTTCTTCGCCTTCATACCTCATACCCCTTTTGAAAATAATTGTAAATAATTAACATATGAAACCATAACATAAATTACATAAATATGATATACAAATTTTCCATCCTTAAGAGAAATTTTGAGTGTTTTAATAATATGAAAACATGTATTAGGGGTACCGCCACATTGCTATCAAGCTAAGATTTTAAAGTACCACCAAAACGAAAATTTTGTGGTTTTTATAGCACCGAAATTCATTTTTATCTTTTTGCGGCAATTCGTTCTGTTAAGTTGATGGGCATGGGGTCCCACCCACATTTTAACGAAAACATACGCTAAGCAAATTTCGACCGTGAAGAGCAACTAAGGCAGCTACACGAAAAAAGGAAACAGACAACTATAGCTAAGGTTGAGGAAGCTATAAAACGTCTAACCAAGAGCTCTAAAGCAATTAACTTCAATAGTGTGGCAGAAGAAGCCGGAGTGAGTAAAGCCACACTGTATAACCATACAGAGCTCAAAGAACGCATCAATTTCTTGCGAAATCAACAAGAAAAAGCATTTGTGGACTCTAGGATTAAACGGGACGAGAACAATCAAAATGCCGTCATCGCTTCTCTTAAAAGAAGAATTGAAAAGTTAGAGAAAAAGAATAAAGAGCTTGAAGAAGAAAATAAGCAATTGCGTGAAAAAGAAAATGAAAAGCTTACTGATTACTGCATGAAGTTATAAAATTAGGACCGTACATATTAGACATATCTAAAATGTACGGTCCTTTTGTTTACTAGTGGTTCACTTATCTAACCTAAAGATAAGTATGTGGTCCTTTTACAATTTGAATTTCTTTTTAAGCTTCTTATATTTTCTATATGAACGTCTAACAATGTTTAACATGAAATACGGTATTTTAACAGGGAAAGGCAATTTATAAATGAAAGGCAAATAAAATGTAAAATATGCCTTTTCTAGGTCTCTCCACTTACTATCTTCTTTTGTTTTTAAGAAATCAGATACATCGACTACATATCCTCTTCCGTTTTCCATCATCACATTTTTCCCGTGAACATCACAAGGAGTTAATCCTTGTTCCCTTGCATACTCTAAAGCTTCATTGATATCAAGGATTACCTGCTTAGGAATTTTAATCCCCTTATGAATAGCATCGTATAAGGTAATTTCTTTTAAACGTTTCAATACTATGAAATTTTCTCCTTTATATATAAGCTTCGAATAAGAAGGATGTTTTCCGATTCTTCGGTATACTTCTGACTCTTTTTCAATTCCTTCTCCTTCTCGCGCGTAAACTTTCACTACCCAATCTTTGTATTCTTTGTGCATAAATACTGCGGCATAATTACCTGTCCCTAAACACTTCCAAAGTCTAGGAATATCTTTAACTACTACAGGCTCGAATTCATCCTCACTTCTTATGCTTACCTCTTTTAATAATTCGTCCTTTATCAATCCCACAAAACTATTTATACTCATCATTTCCACTCCGGTTTTGCTAAAAGGGGTCCCACCCACATTTTAACGAATGTTGGTGCTACCTCAATTACTATCTTAACAAATTAAAATTTTGTCTCTCTATTCTTTCATTCTTTCCTCATACTGTTTGGCAAGTTTATAAAATGAAGATCGTTTGATGTCATACTTTTTCATAGCTCCTACTGCTGTAATTGAACCGGATTTCCATTCCTTATAAGCTTCAATAAATTTTTCTGTTATTTCGACAGGAGGACGTCCTAAATGTTTACCTTGTTTTCTGGCAAGAGCAATTCCTTCAGCTTGACGTTGTTTAATATCGATTCGCTCTTTTTCTGCAAAGGCTGATAATATTGTAAGTGTTGCTTTTTGAATTGCGCTCTGAATGACGTCATTTGTACTTTCACCAGTGTAATTGACTTTAATATACGGTTCCTTTATAAATTGTAAATTCACTTTATGCTTTTCATAGTATCTAAATTCTTCTAATGTATCATTCATATTTCTTCCAAGTCTTGTTAAGGAATCAAACACAATGGTATCCCCTGTACGAACGAGACGTTTTAACATTTGGTAGTTCTCTCGCTCCATATTTTTTCCAGATTCTTTATCAATGAAAATATCTCGATCTTCTATTCCTAAATCTTTCATATTCTGAATTTGTCGTTCTTCGTTTTGATCTTTACTCGAAACTCGGACATATCCAAATTTTTTATGCTTCATATGCTATACCTCATTGGTAATTATACCAATTATGTCTGTAAAGGTATATAAAATAAACAGATGTCTGTAAAGTGAGAAATCGATATTTACAGACGTGGTTTTTTATAGTTTTCTATGTATCTGTAAAGGTATACTTTTATAGACAATGCAAGGGGGTGGGGTAAGTCCGAGATAAGTCCAAAAAGCGCCATACAGATGTAAAAAAATGTAAACATGGCACAAAAGCCCTCCTGTAAAAGGGGTGGCACCAACATTTCGCGGATTTTGTACGCTAAGGCATAACATGTTCATTGATTGGGAATATTTTGTAGGATATTCTAAATGTAGAAATGCACGAGGAATATTCTTTAAAGGAGAGTGATTACTTTATGTTAGGAAAATGGATAAATAAGGAAAGAGAACCTAGATGTATACACAAATATAACTTTATTAAAACTCAAGATAGTGAAAATTTTAAAACAGGACAGATGGGGACAGCTAGTTTTTATAAGTGTGAAAAGTGTGGAAAAGAAAAAATTGAATATAAATATAACAGTGATATAAATATTAACCCCTGGAATATGTAAAATAAATTTTTTAACTTAGAAATTCCTTAGCGTACGAAATTCGCGTTTTGTTGGCAAGACCCCATGCCCATCAAGTTAAAGTCTCATAATACCCCCATAACGAAAATTTCACCTTTTTACAGCTATTTATGAGAGTTCGGCTCATTTTTTTCGTTTTGGGGAACAATTTATTTCTTAAGTTGATGGATGTGGGGGATTTTTTATTCTTTAGGTTGATAGCGATGGGGCGGGACCCCAAAAAGGACTAATTGACTGTAAAAAAGAATAATAAAAAGAAGGTATATGAAAAGTTTTAAATTTGATGAGAGGTGGATATTCGTGAAAGTACACGATTGTCCTAATTGTAATACCTATAGTAGAGAATGTATTATTGTCATCCAAAATGCTCCGAACTTTTCGGAAGAGATATTAAAGTGCAGTATTTGTTCCTGGAGCGGTAAGTGGTCGGACATGATAGTGCGGGAGGTTATATTGCCGGCGATTCCAGGTGGGATAGAGATCCCTGGCGTTGAACCAATTACTGATTATTATGTACTTCATTCAGATCAAATTAGAATTACTTATACAGGAGGTTGTTGCCCCCATTGTGGTGGAAGTGATCCGTTATGCTGGTGCATGACTTTATAAACGATTACCATGAGCCTCTTACTCGAAGTTGACGAATAGACAGGTGCGGGCGAGAAATCATCAAAATAATTTAAGCACTACCTAAATATAAGGTTAATATTGCAATTTTGCGATCCTTATTCTTTTGGAAGTTGGTAAGCATTTTTAACACATTGACAACAAATATCTTATTGAACTAACGCATGCATTAGTTCAATAGGAATAACAAGATAACTTGAATTGGTTGTTGAATGTTTAGTTATCAGTGTTTGCTGTTATGTTTGGGTAGTAAATGTTTCATTAAAAAAATGTATTAGACTAAACCTAGTTGATTTAAACATGTTTCTCGTCTCTTATCCTTCTAATTTAATGATTATTAAAATGTAGACTGATGATGAGGTTTCATATCATTAAAAAAGTTTTTATTAAAATAAAGTATTAGACTCAATAGTAGCTATGTAATTTTTATATGGTAAATAAGAACAATTCTGAGAAAACATATATAATAAAACAAGAATGTATATATTCTTGCATAAAGCTTTAAAAAAAGAAAAAGATCTAATCCTTGTTGATTATAGAATTAAGTTCTGCGTTTACTGCGTATAATGATATGTTATGTAAATCTCACATGAATATGATACACAACATTGTATTTTACAGACAGTTTAACTTATGTGAA
>NZ_NTTM01000077.1:0-4703 GCF_002560985.1 Bacillus sp. AFS018417 | reverse complement strand
CCAGAAAAACCGGAGCCGAAACCAGAAAAACCAGAGCCAAAGCCAGAAAAACCAGAACACAAATCGGATGAAAAGCAGCAACAAGAAAATAATACGAAATCAAATGTGACGGTATAAAAAGGGGGATATTGGAGGTTAGATAATTATGTATGAGGAGAAGAAATCAATTAAATATAAATTAGCTGACAAACAAGTGCTCATTCCATTGAGCACTTGTTTGTTTATAGGGATCTTTTTAATTGCAAACTTTCTATTAAATTTAGCGTTAGAGTTGATTCGAACAACATTCAATAACTTGCTAGAACCACAACCTTTTCATGTTGAGGTGGGATACTTCTTTCAAATGCCCATTGTAGAGCACCCCATTTTTTACTTGATTGTTTTCCTTGTAGCTATCGGAACTATAGCAAGAACGGTGTACCAATTAAAATCATCTTTCAAAGATTTAAATAATAATCAAAAAGGATCTAGCCGATTTACAACAATTGAAGAGTTGAAAAAACAATATCGAGCTATACCAGATAGAGAAAAAACATTTAAAGGCGGTGGCGGTGTTGTAATTTCTCGATATGATGAAACTTCATGGAATGCCATTATGCAACAAGCAAAAGTGGTCATGGAAGCCAAAGGCATAGGGAAGTGGAACGCTATTCAGCAGTTAAAAATAAAAGCACACGCAGGAAGACTCTTTATTGATGATAGCCCTGTTAACAATCTAATTATTGGTACTACTCGTTCAGGAAAAGGGGAAACATTCGTTTTTCCAACCATAGATGTGTATTCTAGGGCGGAACACCAACCTTCTTTAATTTTCAACGATCCCAAAGGTGAATTATTTAGTGCTTCTAAGGACACGCTTGAACAACGAGGGTATCACATTGAAGTGTTAAATCTTTTGAATCCCATTGATTCTATGAGCTATGATCTGGTACAGCTAGTCAAAAACGCGTATAAAGATGGCGATTATTCAACAGCTCAGGCTTTGTGTAAAACCCTTTCTCATACACTTTACTATAATCCAAATGCGAAAGATCCTTTTTGGCAACAATGTGCCATGAGTCTATGTAATGCAATGATATTAGCCATTACAGATAAATGTATAACTGAAGGAACAGAAGAGAAGATTGGAATGTATGCAGTTGCCAATATGTTATCAGAACTTGGTTCAAAGGATGTAGTGATTAATGAAGAAGGAGCCACTCAAAACGCTTTAGATTTGTATTTTGAAAGTTTACCAGCTGACAGCGTAGCGAAGATGCAATATGCAACTTCTAACTTCTCAAAAGGAACGACAAGGGGTGGTATTTTCACGCAAACGATGAATGGATTATCTATTTTCACATTTGATGAAATTGCTAAAATGACATCCAAAAACAGTATTGATTTGAAACGTGTTGGTTTTGGCAAAAGCATAAAAGGAAAAGCGACACCTAGAAAAAGAGTGGAAATCTTATTTCCAGATGGTACGAAAGAATCAATTAAAGCTGATATTGCTGGACGTTTTGAGCTGGACTTTAAACAACAGATAAAAGTGAAAGATAAAATACAGGTAATGGAAAAGGAAAGTAATAAGAAAGCTATTATTTCAATCGAAAAAATCGATGAGAAAACTGGGGAAATAGACTTTAAAGTAATAGAAGCAAATGCAGCGGTGAACATAGTATCTGTTGATTATTTTGATAAGCCAATCGCTATTTTTATGATTACACCAGATTTTGACTCTTCTAATCATGTAATTGCTTCTATTTTTGTGAGGCAGCTTTACTTTATTTTAGCAAAAGGAGCATCACTTGCTCGTGGTGGGAAATGCCATCGTGAAGTAGTGTTTATGCTTGATGAATTCGGAAATATGCCGAGTATTGAGGGGATGGCGAATATTGTTACGGTTTGTCTAGGTAGAAATATTCGTTTCAATCTAATTATTCAAGCATATTCACAACTGAAAAATAAATATGGTGATGATGCCCCTACAATTGATGGGAACTGTGGGAATACGATTTATATTTTGACAAACGATACAGAAACAGCCGAAAAAATTTCTAAAAAATTAGGAAACAAAACAATCAATTCATTATCTCGAAGTGGTAAAGGACTTTCTACGGATAAAAATAAAACAGAAAGTGTAGATCAAAAACAGCTTCTAACAGCGAATGAATTAATGAGCTTTAAAGAGGGCGAAAGTGCTGTTATTCGTGTTATTAAGCGCCAAGATAATGAACGGAAGCGGATTAGACCTCATCCTATCTATAATACTGAGGAAACAGCATTAAAGTATCGCTGGGAATACCTTGGAGAAGAGTTTGATACAGATAAATCTATTTTAGACATAGATATTGAATCTTTACATGCTGAAGTAGATCCGAAAAAACTGATTGTAAATTTTTTTGGTGAAACAAAGGATGAAAAAATCGAAAACTTACCATCTGAATCATCGGAAGAACCTCCTTCACCAGTAGATACAGAAGAAAGTAAGCAAGAGGAATCACCAAAAATGATGGGAATCAACGAAGATGTTGATGTTGACCAAGATACGAATGAGCAAGAGGATAGTCCATTTGATGTGCTTTCTATTGAAAACTGGAAGTCGAAAACGGTAGTTGAGTTTTTTTACTCTGATTTAGCGATGTTAAAACTGGTAGAAAAGTTATTTTTAGATCAGCTGGGAAAAACGATAGAAGAGGTAAAAAATCAAGTAATGGAAGAGTTTTATGAAGAATTAAAAATGTTAGCTCATAATGATCATATCGATAAAGGGATTTATCAAGCAGTTGAAGGAAAGATAAATAGAATTTTAAGTGATTTAGCTGAGAAGAAAGAGGCAATCACAAGTTAAACAAAAAGTACTCAAACATTTGAGTGCTTTTTTCTTTGTCATGTAATCAAGAATAGAGGAGGAAGATCGAATGGGTATGACGACAATAACGGATGAAATGCAGCAAATTTTAGACAACTACTCACCGTATGTAACAGAAAATAATGAAGTAATTATTGGGTTGAAAGATGCGGTTCTTTTCCTTTCAGTGGATCGTGAAAAAGAAGGGAGTTTGATTATAAGGATTGATCCCATTAATGAGCGGTTAGATTGGACGATAAAAGATGTATTTGGGCAGTAGCAATTGAGAAAGGAGGGCAAATCGTGAAGGATGAAGAGATCTTAAAGGTACTAGAAGAGTTTTCGGATTATCTCCAAATTGGCGATATCGTCAATTACGTTTTTCGATGGATTGGTTGGTCTTTAATTCTAGGTGTTTCATTGATTGTTGATGCATTAGAGGGCGTTACAGATGCAGTATTAGGAATCAAATTATTTTTCAATTCTCCACAGATACAAGAATTTGTTGATATGATGTACCCAGCTTTCGTAGTTCTTTTAGCCATTTCATTTTTGTATATTGGCTACATGTTTATTATGAATAAAAAAATGAACCGATCTCAAATAGTAGTAAACATTTTCATTACATTGTGTGTGCTTTGTTTACTCGGAACTGGAATGACAAAAGTCGATAAGTTTACCGATGATGCAATTGCGGTTGTAAAATCAGAGCAAAAAGGCTCCATCAGTGATGAAATTATCAAGAAAAACTTAATCGATATCGCAAAAGTAGATAGTAATGGATGGAAAGATAAAGAGAATATGTCCCCAAAAAATAATATCCCTGAAAAAAACATTAGAAACATTGATATTACAGAAAAAATAGATAAAGATTTTGAAGTTTCGAAAGACAAAAATTTATCAGATGATGGTCAAAAAATTCTACAAAACAAACGAGTAATGGATGGTCTAGGAGTGGCATCCCTTGCGGAATTAAAAGATGGCTGGTTTGACTTCTTTCCAGAAAAGTATTATCGCTGGCATTGGAATTTTTGGACGATGTTCATCACCTTGTTAGTTACAGGTGTAACCATGTTATTAGTAAGTATTAAGCTTGCTAGATTGTTTTATGAGTTAGCATTTAATTATCTTTTAGCAAATATTTTAGCCCCAGCAGATATTGCAAATGGGCAAAAGTTAAAACAAGTGTTAACGAACATTCTTAATATATTTGTGGTCACTATCATGATTTTTCTATCCTTGAAACTTTACATGCTAGGAACAGCATTTATTCATGACAAATTAAATGGAGTACCCTATCTAATCGCATTAGCCGCATTTAGTATGGCAGTTTTAGATGGGCCAGTTATCGTTGAACGGCTATTTGGTATAGATATTGGACTTAAGAGCAGCTGGGCAATGTTAGCTGGTGGTGTCGCACTTGGTAAAGGAATAAGTAGTGCAGCAAACTCGAAACCAATGAAAGGGCTTGCTAATATGCTTGGAAAAGGTGCAAAAGGTGCAGCAGCAGGTGCTGGAGATGCAGTAGCGAAAACGGCAAGTGCAGCAGCTATGGCTACAGGTGGTGCAGCTGGTATACTAAATGGTTTGAGAAAAGGTAACCAAGATGGAAATAAAGAATCGTTGCAAGATCAAATGAAAAAAGCGGAACAAAAGAAAGCGCAAGGTAATGACTTAGGAAATAAAGAAAAAGATAAATTAAATAATAAAGAAGATAAAAAGAATAGTGCAAATCCGTCTGTTCAAGAAGAAATGAAGAAAGAAGGCAATGGAAAACCAGAAGGAACAGGTAATCAAGAAACTGGTAAAACAAGCCTTCAAGATGAAATGAAGGATGCAGGAATAGCAAGTGAGGGAACTTCAGTACCAA
>NZ_NTTM01000076.1:0-11073 GCF_002560985.1 Bacillus sp. AFS018417 | reverse complement strand
ACTAACCATCAGTGGGGATAAAGGCCCCACTGATGGAAGTTTCACTTTATTTTCACTTCGCATGTGGCAGAAAAAGGTCCTGACCGCTTCTTTGCATGGCCAGATGCTCTCGCTCACCTAAAAAGAAAGCTTTTATGTCGTTTTTTTAATGTTGATTTATCTATATCGTAAAAAAATAACAACCTACTTGTAAATAGGTTGTTACTGTTACATAGAAAAGTATAGTATCTATGCCTCTATTTGTCGAAAAGAAAGCTTTATTTTTGGTTATTATCTTCACTTGGTTCGTAGTTTAATAATTGTGCATTAATCTCTTCTAATGCTTTTCCTACAAACTTATGAGATACTGGTTGTTCAACACTACAATCATTATGCTCTTGCATTTCACGAGCGCGCTTTGCAGCTACTGTTACTAGCGTATATTTAGAATCAATTTTTTGTAACAATGCATCAATAGATGGGTTTAACATATTATATTTCCTCCGTCATTTCTTTATAGTATTTTGCTACTCGCTCACGGCGACAATGTTCACCTATCACAATTGCCTTAATACGTTCGCAAGCAAGTTCCACTTCATCATTTTCTACTACGTAGTCATAAGCATCCATCATTTCGATTTCTTCTTTTGCTACTGTTAAACGATTTTGAATTACTTCTTCTGTTTCTGTACCACGACCAACAATGCGGTTTTTTAGTTCCGATAAACTTGGAGGAGCTAAAAAGATGAATACTCCTTCTGGAAAAGCTTTCTTTACTTGAATCGCGCCTTGCACTTCGATTTCTAAGAAAACATCTTTCCCTTGCTGCAATGTCTGCTCTACATAATCAATTGGTGTTCCGTAATAGTTTCCAACAAACTCCGCCCATTCAAGCAGTTTATTGTTACGAATCATCTCTTCAAATTCTTCTCTCGTGTTAAAGAAATAATCAACACCATCTACTTCTCCTTCACGTGGTTTACGCGTTGTTACAGAAATAGAGTATTGTAAATTTGTATCTTCTTGATTGAACAATTCCTTTCGAACCGTTCCTTTTCCAACACCAGAAGGCCCTGAAAGAACAATGAGCAACCCTCTTCTACTTCTCATATATATGTTAAACCTACCCTTCGTCACTTAAATCTTCTTTATTATTTAATCGATGAGCAATTGTCTCCGGTTGTATTGGACTTAATACAATATGTCCATCATCCATAACAATAACTGCTCGTGTTTTTCGACCATAAGTAGCATCAAGCAGCACATTTTGTTCGCGAGCTTCCTGTACTAACCTTTTAATCGGTGCTGATTCCGGACTTACAATGGAAATAATTCGATGTGCAGATACGATATTTCCATATCCAATATTTAAAAACCGCATGGCCATAGTTTGCGCCTCCTAGTAAGTCTATCCGATTTCTCTCTCTCGTATAACTCCGTATACAATTGACAGCTACTCAATATTTTGTACTTGTTCACGAATTTTTTCAAGATTATTTTTCATTTCAACAACATATTTTGAAATTGTTAAGTCATTTGCTTTCGAACCAATTGTATTTATTTCACGATGCATCTCTTGTACAATAAAGTCCATCTTTCTTCCAACCGGTTCTGTACTTTGCAGCGCCTCTTGAAATTGTTCTAAATGACTTTGCAGTCGAACTAACTCTTCATGAATATCACAGCGGTCTGTAAACACCGCTATCTCTGTAAGTAATCGTTGTTCCTCTAATTCTTGATTATGTAATTCTTTCAAACGGTTTTCCAAACGCTCACGATATTTTTGAATGACTGACGGCGCATAGGGAACAATGGCATGCACGCACGTGTGAATTTCTTGCAAACGATGCTCCAAATCTTTATGCAGTCGTTCTCCTTCACCATCACGCATCGTTTTTAACATACTAGCTGCGCGGCGAACCGCTTCATACAAACTATGTTCAAACGTTTCATTTACATTCTCAACTTCTTCAATTGCTGTCACTTCTGGCATAGCAATAAGCTGCTGTAATGTAATCGAATCCTGTAATTGAAATTTCTCCTTCGCTTCTTCCATAATGAGCTTATATTGCTCTAAAAGGGACCAGTCCACGCGTAATTTCCGTTCAACGAGCCCTTCCCCTTCAACAATAATCGATACTTCAATACGTCCGCGGCCAACTTGTTCTGCAATTAATTTACGGATTTTATCCTCGAACACCATCATTTGCTTCGGAAGACGAATATTCATCTCTAAAAAGCGATGATTGACCGACTTCATTTCTACTGTAATTTGAAACGCATCACTTTCTACCTTTGCGCGTCCAAACCCTGTCATACTCGAAATCATTTTATCACATCCAAGCCATGATCTTACTCAATGAAAAAGGTAATAGAGACTCTACTCTACTACCTTTTGAAATTATATCATACTTTTATCCCATTTACTATTTCAAGTTTACACCTCTTTTATATACAATTGGTTTCTTCTTTTCAGGCTTCCCGGTTAGTAAAGATCCCACTAATAAGAATGTTGGAATAGAAGAAAGACCAACAATCAAGAGCCAATCTCTTGCTTTAATTGGCATGGTACTAAAGATCGGTTGCAATGGTGGATAATAAATCACTACTAACATTAGTAAAATCGAAATAAGCACTGCTCCTACTAAGTACATATTTCCAAATGGATTACGGTGAAATACAGAATGCTCACTGCGACAATCAAACACATGAATAAGCTGTGCTAAAACAAGTGTTGCAAAAGCAACTGTTTGTGCATACTTTAATTCATTTGGATTTTGATTGTGTGCAATAATAAACGCTAAGAGTGTCATAGCACCAATTAAAAAACCGCGGCTAACAATTTTCCATGCAAGTCCTCTCGCAAATACTCCTTCTTTTGGATGACGCGGTTTCCTACGCATAACATCACCTTCTGGTGCATCAAGCCCGAGCGCCATTGCTGGTAAACCATCTGTTACTAAATTCACCCATAATATTTGAATTGGTACGAGCGGCAATGGTAATGCTAGTATCATCGCAAATAACATAACTAAAATTTCTCCAACATTTGATGCTAATAAATAACGAATAAACTTCCGAATGTTTTCGTAAATATTTCTTCCCTCTTTAATTGCTGCTTTTATAGTAGCGAAGTTATCGTCTAATAACACAAGAGATGATGCCTCTTTTGCGACATCTGTCCCCGTAACTCCCATCGCTACCCCAATATCAGCTGCTTTTATAGCAGGGGCATCATTCACACCATCACCGGTCATCGCCACAATATGATCTTTATTTTGCAGCGCCTTCACAATTTTCAATTTATGTTCCGGAGAAACACGTGCAAAGACATACGTTTCATCCACAATATCTTCTAATTCTTCAACCGACATGTTTGCGAGTTCAATTCCTTCCACAACGCGGCCACCAGGTGGTAAAATTCCAAGCTGCTCAGCGATTGCCATCGCTGTTACTTTATGGTCTCCTGTAATCATAATCGTTTTAATACCCGCATCTTTACATTCTTGCACCGCTTGCTTCACTTCTGGTCTTGGCGGATCAATCATTCCTTGCAATCCAATAAACATTAAATCTTGTTCTGCTTCTTGTTCACTTTGAATGTGATCAGTTGTTTTTAATGGTTTAAAAGCAATTGCAATTGTACGAAGTGCTTGACTTCCTAAATGATAAATCGCCGTTTGCACTTCGTTTCTGTACAATTCTGTTAATGGCTGCTGTTTATTTCCCCATAAAATAGTTTGACTCATTTTTAATAAAACATCAGGTGCTCCCTTTGTTATCACAAATTTTTTCCCTGTTTTGTCACGAACAATTACACTCATCATTTTCCGCGTTGAGTCGAACGGAAACTCGTGAATAATTTCAAATTGATCCTTTATACCTTCTCTTGAAATGCCAGCCTTCATCGCTGCTACAACGAGTGCCCCTTCTGTCGGGTCACCGTCTAATACATACGTTTTTTTCTTTTTCACAATATTTGCGTTGTTACATAAGCATCCGAATGTGAGGAGTTGATATAAGGAACGGGCCGCTGTTGGATTTACTTTCTTTTCATCTTTTATAAATTCACCTTTTGGTTCATAGCCCTGCCCCGTTACATTCCAGATTTCACCACTCGACCAGACATGCGTAACCATCATTTTATTTTGCGTCATCGTCCCTGTTTTGTCTGAACAAATGACAGATGCACATCCCAACGTTTCAACCGCTGGAAGCTTTCTTACAATTGCTTTTTTCTTAATCATACGCTGAACGCCAAGTGAAAGTGCTACTGTCACAATCGCAGGCAATCCTTCCGGAATCGCTGCAACAGCAAGCGAAACACCTGCTAAAAACATATGGTACATTTCATTACCTTGATAAACACCAACTAATACAACAAGTGCCGTTAAAATTAATGCGACGATAATTAAAATTTTCCCCAGCTGCTCAAGTCTTCTCTGCAGCGGCGTTTCATTTTGCTCCGCATTTTGCAGCATATTTGCAATTTGCCCCATTGCTGTATTCATTCCTGTGCCAATAACAACTCCAATGCCGGATCCTCTTGTAATCATAGTACCCATAAATGCCATATTTGTTTGATCACCAATTGAAACATCCGAACCATGCAAAACATCAATTTTCTTTTGCACTGGCACGGATTCTCCTGTTAATGCTGATTCTTCAATATATAGACTCGAAGCTTCAATGAGGCGCACATCAGCACCGATACGATCCCCGCTTGAAAATTTAATAATATCCCCAAGCACAAGGCCTTTCGAAGGAATTTTCATCCACTTTCCATTTCGAAGTACAGTTACTTGCGGGGCGGCAAGCTCTTTTAATGCTTCCAACGATTTCTCTGCTTTTCTCTCTTGAAAGAAACCGAGAATTCCATTGATAATGACAATTGCAACAATAGCAATTGCATCAACATATTCTCCTAAAAAAGCAGAAATAATCGTTGCTCCAAACAAAACAAGTACCATAAAATCTTTAAATTGTGCTAAGAACACGACAAGTGCAGAAGGCCGTTTTGCTTCTTGGAGTTCATTTGGGCCAAGTTTTTTTAGTCGACCTTGCACCTCTTGCTCTGTCAACCCTGTCTTTACATTTGTATTCGTTCGCTCTTCAACTTCATGTGCACGCAGTTCATACCAATTCATCTCGCCATCTACCTCCTGATTGCAGACATGCTCTAATGAAAGCTTATTCAGCCTCGTCCGAAAAAATGCTATAATTAACTTTTAGTAAGAAAGGAGTGTTCAACGTGGCATTCGATGGATTATTTACAAGAGCAATCACACACGAAATTGCAAATTCTCTTCAAACAGGAAGAATTTCAAAAATATATCAACCGTCAAAATATGAAATTTTGTTACATATTCGGGCAAACGGAAAAAATCAAAAACTACTTCTTTCCGCACACCCAACGTACGCGCGCATGCACCTTACAACACAAAATTACGATTCTCCTGCATTGCCGCCAATGTTTTGCATGCTTCTTCGTAAACATTTAGAAGGTGGATTTATTGAGAAAATTGAACAAATTGATTTAGAACGAATCATCCAAATTACTATTCGTAGTCGCAATGAAATTGGTGATGAATCATTAAAAACATTAATTATTGAAATAATGGGGCGTCATAGCAATATCATTTTAGTAGACTCCAAAACAAATATAATTTTGGATAGCCTAAAACACGTTTCCTTAGCGGTAAACCGTCACCGCACTGTATATGCTGGAGCTGAATATATAGCACCGCCTGCACAACAGAAAATCAATCCATTGCAAATTGAAACGCAAGAAGAATTTATTCGACCGCTAGACTTTTTAGCAGGAAATATGGATAAACAACTCGTAGGAGCTTTTATGGGGATTTCTCCCCTATTTGCAAAAGAAGTAGTTGCAAAAGCTGGAATGGTGAATGAAAATGCATTATCCGAAGTATTTTTTACATTACAAAAACTATTACTAAAACATCAGTATACTCCTTCGATGATCATAGCTAAGGGGAAAGAATTCTTTTATTTATTCCCACTTTCACACTTAAAAGGTGAAGAGAAAGCATTCTCATCTGTAAGCGAATTACTAGATCGTTTCTTCTTCGGAAAAGCAGAGCGGGATCGAGTGAAACAACAGGCTCATGATTTAGAACGTTTTATGCAAAATGAAAAAGCAAAAAACGAAAAAAAATTAATTAAATTGCAAAAAACTTTAGAAGACGCAAGTAAAGCAGATAAATATCAACTATTTGGTGAATTGCTTACAGCCAATATGTATGCAGTGAAAAAAGGCGACAAAGAAGTTGAGGTTATCAATTACTATGATGAAAATAGCGGAACTGTAAAGATCACCTTAGATCCATTACGCACACCGTCAGAAAATGCACAGCGTTATTTCCAAAAATATCAAAAAGCAAAAAATTCTGTAGTAATCGTTGAAGAGCAAATTGAAAAAACAAATGAAGAAATATTTTACTTTGATAGTTTACTACAGCAAATGGAGGCTGCTTCTTCTAAAGATATTGAAGAAATTCGTGAAGAACTAGCCGAAGAAGGATATATACGTAATCGCAAGTCAAAAAACGCAAAAAAGAAACCAGCAAAACCTGTATTAGACAAATATATTGCAAGTGATGGAACAGAGATTTTAGTCGGAAAAAATAACAAACAAAACGACTATTTAACAAATAAACTTGCACGCCGTGATGAATTTTGGCTTCATACGAAAGACATTCCAGGCTCACACGTTGTCATTCGTTCATTAGAGCCAAGCGAAGAAACATTAATTCAAGCTGCAAAGCTCGCTGCTTACTTTAGTAAAGCAAAGGAATCGAGCTCAGTTCCAGTCGATTATACAAAAATTCGTCATGTGAAAAAGCCGAGCGGAGCGAAGCTTGGATTTGTTACGTATGATAACCAGCAAACGGTGTATGTAACACCTGATGTGGATACTGTTATGAAGTTGAAAGCTTAAAAACAAAGAGATGATTACAATATTGTAATCATCTCTTTGTCTTTCATTTTTTACACAATCATTTGTGATGTCAAATAATATAGACACNNGTGTCTATATTATTTGACATAGATATAAAAAACTCTTTTCTTCGCAGAGCTTTACTCCCTACTCATGCGGGATAAAGTGAAACTTCCATCAGTGGGGGTTTTCTTCATCTCCACTCATGGTTAGTTGAACCAATCGGGCTTTTACGGGCAGTTACCCCCCTATCTTCTTCGCTTTTCTCTGAATCTTGAGGTGGGGGTCTTACTGCCCATTAATGCGGGATAAAAGATTTTCTCTCTTATAAAAAAAGATTGGCACTATTATTGCTTTATATAAGGAGATGAAAGGGAGGAATTAACATGACTTCAAGAATCAAAAAAATACAAGAACAGCTACATCAATACGGAATAGACGGATTACTGATTACCAAAAAAGAAAACCGCCGATATGCATCTGGATTTACAGGTACTGCTGGAGTTGTCTTACTCTCTCCTACAAATGCAGTATTTATTACAGATTTCCGTTATACAGATCAAGCGAAAGCACAAGTACACGAAGCAGAAATTGTTATGCATAAAGGGAACATAGAACAAGAAATTGCCGCGCAAGTAAACCGATTACAAATAAACAAATTAGGTGTAGAAGAAAATAATATGACGCTGAAACAATATACAGCGTTACAAAATTATATAAATATCGAACTTGTTCATGTAAATGAAATAATAGAGACGATTCGTACCGTGAAGGAAGAGACTGAAATCGAAATGATTAAAATTGCAGCTCGCATCGCAGATGATGCCTTTCAACATATTACAAGCTTCCTTAAACCTGGTGTATCTGAATGGGATGTAAGAGATGAATTAGAATTTTTCATGCGAAAACAAGGTGCTTCCTCTTCATCATTTGACATTATCGTAGCCTCTGGCACTCGCTCTTCTCTCCCGCATGGGGTAGCTACAAGTAAAATCATTGAAGACGGGGATATTGTTACATTAGATTTTGGTGCACTTTATAACGGATATTGCTCTGATTTAACGCGCACTGTTGCCATCGGTAGTTGTTCTGAGGAATTTGTAAAGATATACAACATTGTACTTGAAGCTTTAAAGCGCGGCACCCAAGCAATTCGCCCAGGTGAATCAGCAAAAACAATCGATGATATTACAAGAAATTACATTACTGAACACGGCTACGGTGAATACTTCGGTCATTCAACAGGCCATGGAGTTGGATTAGAACTTCATGAACCTCTTCGATTATCAAAAGATAGTACAGACACACTGCTAGAAGGAATGGTTGTAACCGTAGAACCAGGTATTTATATCCCAAATTGGGGCGGTTGCAGAATTGAAGATGATATTGTCATTACGAAAACTGGTTATGAAGTGATTACACACGCTAATAGAGAGCTTATTGTTCTAAGTTAAAATGTAGCTTTGAAAATCGAGAGTTTTCTTTAGCCCTACTGTTCATTAGATCTGACCAGTCGAACTTTTATGGATTGTTTATCCTCACCTAACTTCTTTGTTTTTGACATAACTTTGAGGTAATGGATGAATGGTGAGGGGAAGAATTAATAAAACATAACAGGCTTCTTTCAATATGAAGAAGCTTGTTTTTTTATTTCACCAACAAGTAATCAGAATCCATTTTCTTTAACTACGGCTTAGTGAGAAAAGTTATTTCCTCAAGCTGGATAACCGCCACTCGGTGGAGGCCACGCCTCAAATAAACGACGCAGCAATACAATTTCTCCCAAATGATAACTATTATGTGAAGCAATATTACGTAACGTATCGGCCCTTGTTATATCTGGATAACGCGCTAAAGGCTCATCAAGTTTTGTAGTTTGAGCAATTGTACAAGCAGTATCGATTCCCGCTAGAAATTGTCTTATAATCTCCGCCCATTCTTCTTGATTTTTCGCTATATGTTCAACTGGCCAACTCTCCTTCACGTGCGCTGGAAGTTGTGGTTTTTCTCCATGTAAACCAAGTAAGAGAAAATCTTGCCAATATTTCATATGCATCACTAGTTGGTAGATGGAATACGGAATGTTTTCTACTTGTTTTCCTGATAGTTCCCAATCAATATCTGCAATTGCATTTTTAATTGGAATATGCCCGCGTTCTCCTTGTAACGATTTTACTAACGTTCTAGCAAATGATTCATTCAGCAAATGCTTGCTTTCTGTTTGCACATCATCCCATCCTTTTCCTTTTCAATTGATTTTTTATAGATTACCAATCTTAATATCGATTACCAAACGTATCACCAATAGGTGCAATCGTATTTAAGTATGCTAGTTCTTCTTTTGTTAAAGTTATTTCAAGAGCCGCTATGTTTTGCTCTAAATACTTCACTCGCTTTGTACCTGGAATTGGTACGATTCCCTCACCTTGTGCAACGACCCAGGCAAGCGCTAATTGTGCAGGCGTACATTCTTTCTCTAATGCAAGCTGTTTAATTCCTTCAACAATTTTCATATTAGAAGCAAATGCCTCTTCTGAAAAACGTGGATTATAGTATCTCCAATCATCAGGTGTTAATTGATCACGGCTTGTTAAATTACCCGTTAAAAATCCTCGGCCAAGTGGACTATATGGAACAAATCCAACGCCTAATTCACGACAAACCCCTAAAATATCTTTCTCTGGATCGCGAGACCAAAGAGAGTATTCTGTTTGAACAGCTGAAATTGGATGAATTGCATGAGCTGTTTTTAATTGCTCACCTGTTACTTCAGACAGTCCGATATAACGTACTTTTCCTTCTTGCACTAACTCTGCCATCGCACCTACAGTTTCTTCAATTGGTGTATTTGGATCAACACGATGTAAATAATATAAGTCGATGTAGTCTGTCCCTAATCTTCTTAAACTTGCTTCACATGCTTCCTTCACATATTGAGGGGAACCGTTGTATCCTAACGCTTTTGTTGCATTTCGCAGTGCTCCAAACTTCGTTGCAATTTTCACATCATGCCGAAATCCCTGTAACGCTTTCCCTACTAGTTTTTCATTTGTTCCCATTCCCTCTTCATCATATCCATAAATATCCGCTGTATCGAACATTGTAATTCCAAGTTCAAGAGCATGATGAATTGTTTTTGTCGCCTCTATCTCATCTGTCTGACCATAAAATTCAGACATTCCCATACAACCTAATCCCATTTCCGATACTTCTAATCCTTGTGAACCTAACTTCTTCTTTTTCATAAGTTCGCCTTCTTTCGAAAAGATACTGTAAAAAGAGAATAGCATACATCTGAAAACAAGTAAACTATTTTTACTTTTTTAGTTCAATTAGTTTAATTTGTATAAATGCATAAATTTATTTATAATAAATGAATTGCAAGGAGGGTTGTTATGTTAAATAAAAATATTGATGATCAAGTAGAAATGAGAAAAAAGCTCATTTTCAAATTATTACCGATCGTAAAAAAACAAGGAATAAGCCCATTACGAACAGATGATATTGCTCGTTATATGGATATTAGTAAAGCAACGATGTACAAATACTTCTCATCAAAAGAAGAGATTATCCAATACATCGTCAACATTTATGCCGAATATATTACTAGTATTGATCAAACGATTTTTGAAGAAACAGTTCCGTTTGGAGAAAGATTTCAAAAAACATTTGAACAATCATTACTCATTTCTTTTTACATATCTGATGCCTTTCTATCAGATTTAAAACATAATGCTCCAGTACTATATGAACAAATCATACAAGCTCAAAACGAACGAAATAATCAATTAAAAAAATTCTATGAGGAGCATATAGAAAAAGAAGTGTTCAATGCTGTAAATCCAGTACTTATCCTTATCCAAGACGATGTGCTACTACGAAAGCTCTTTGAACCTACAATCTTAATTCAAAACAATATGACTTTATATCAAGCACTCTTTGATTATTACATGCTTAAAAAGCATCAAGTCATCCACCATGAATATAGAAATAATGTAGATGATGAAAAAATGAAATCAACGATACAATACATCGTGCAAAAAGTATCCAATTATATATAGATAGGACACCAACTAACACTTGTTTCGTCTAAAGTGAACTTAAATACACAAAAAAGCAGCTCTATAATTCAT